>NZ_PSVQ01000002.1:0-192953 GCF_002932395.1 Rathayibacter sp. AY1D9 | reverse complement strand
AGGCCGGGGTATAAAATTGGCATTGAACATAGTGCACGCTGTTGAGTTCTCAAGAATCGGACACATCCCGCCTCCACACCAGAACGGTGCTTCACAACGAAAGTGATCGAAGTTTGCTGTACGAGGGCGTGAGCCACTCGATTTGTCTTGCTTGCCGAGACCGGTTAGGCTTGTCAGGACCGAAGTCCCGATCGCCTCCGTGGCAACTCGACTAACTTAGCACATCCGCAGGCCGTGTCAAGTCCGGCTTCTTCGTGGTGTTCGCTGCACGATCGAGGACCGCACCGCTGCACCGGGCTCGGCCGTGAGGCCTTGCAACGAAGCCGGGACCGTGTCCTGTGGAGGCTTTGCATCTTACGCTCGCGATCCCGCAGTCTTCAAGAGACGAATCTCTAACAGGCCTGGGAGCGAGGGGATGGTCCCCGCTTGAGGTGGGCCAGCTGGTCTCGACGCACCGCGCCTGACTCCCGCTTGCCGCTCCTTTGGGGTGACGAGGAGTTACATTACGTCGGGCCTCGGCCGAGCGGCAAATCGCCTGCGTCCCGGGCGTGTCGCGATTCAGGGGCCGTGCGTCGCTGAGTGTCCGACTCGGTACCCGACACCGGCTACCGGCTACCGGCTACCGGCTACCGGACACCGGACACCGGACACGGGACACGGGACACGGGACACCGTGTTGATGAGACCGCCGACGCCGTCATCATCCGCGTCCGCTCGAGGAGAGCGGGCACGCGGTCAGCGGACGAAGGCCCCGGCGAAGCTCTTCTTGCCGCGACGGAGGACGGCGATCCCATCGATCAACGGGAGCTCGCCGAGCGTGACGGTCTCGGACGGGAGGGCGGTGTTGTTCACCGAGAGCCCGCCCTGGGCGAGAGCCCGCCGCGCCTCCCCCGTGCTGGCGACGAGTCCGGTCTCGACGAACGCCTGCAGCGCCGGCGTCTCCGGGGTCGCCTCCATCGAGGGCACCGCCTCGAGTGCGCCGCGGAGGATGACCGGGTCGATCCCCTCGAGCGAGCCCTTGCCGAAGAGCGCGGCCGAGGCGTCGATCACCGAGCGCGTCGCCTCCGCTCCGTGCACCAGCGACGTGACCTCCCAGGCGAGCGCGCGCTGCGCCTCCCGGCGGAACGGCTCGTCGGCAGCGGCCTTCTCCAGGCGCTCGATCTCCGTGCGCGGCAGGAAGGTGAAGATCCGCAGGCGGTCGGCGACGTCACGGTCGTCCGTGTTGACCCAGAACTGGTAGAACGCGTACGGGCTGGTGAGCTCGGAGTCGAGCCAGACGGCGTTGCCCTCGCTCTTGCCGAACTTGGTGCCGTCGGAGTTCATCACCAGCGGTGTGCCGATCGCGTGGACCGACACGCCCTCCGTGCGGTGGATCAGGTCGGTCCCGCTCGTCAGGTTGCCCCACTGGTCGCTGCCGCCGGTCTGCAGGACGCACCCGTACTGCCGGTAGAGCTCCAGGTAGTCGAGTCCCTGCAGGATCTGGTAGCTGAACTCGGTGTAGCTGATCCCCGCGTCGGAGTTGAGGCGGGCGCTGACCGCGTCCTTCTTGAGCATCGTCCCCACACGGAAGTGCTTCCCGATCTCCCGCAGGAAGTCGATCGCCGACAGCGGAGCGGTCCAGTCGAGGTTGTTGACCAGGCGCAGCCCGTTGTCGCCGCCCGCGGGAACGAACCGGGACACCTGCGCCTGGAGGCGCTCGACCCACGCCGTCACCGTCTCGCGCGAGTTCAGCGTCCGCTCGGCCGTCGGACGCGGATCCCCGATCAGCCCGGTCGAGCCGCCGACGAGCCCGAGCGGCCGATGCCCGGCCAGCTGGAGCCGGCGCATGACGATCAGCTGCACCAGGTTCCCGAGGTGGAGGCTGGGCGCGGTCGGGTCGAACCCGCAGTAGTAGGTGATCGGCTCCCCCGACAGCAGCTCGCGCAACGCTCCCGCATCGGTCGACACGTGCACCGAGCCTCGCCAGACCAGCTCGTCCCACACGGAGTCGAAGGCGGGGTCGAGCCGCGGGCTCGTCGCGGACCCGGGGAGGTGCTGGTCGATCACCCGACCAGGCTACCGCGGCGGGAAGGAGCCGGTCTCCGGGAGTCAAGCGCACAGGCTTGATCCGGGGCGATCAAGTGCCGATACTTGATCGAGGAGGTCCGATGTTCGTCATCACCGCGGATCAGCGCGACAGCAGGCACGACCACGACCGCGTGGACCAGGCGATCGCGAGCCTGATCGACGACGGTCGGGCGTCGTTCGTCCTGCCCCCGGAGCGGACGGCGGGCGACGAGTTCCAGTGCGTGCTCGACCGGGCCGATGCCGTCGTCGCGCTCGTGCTCGAGCTGCACCGGACCGGCCACTGGAGCATCGGCCTCGGGATCGGCCCCGTCGACCGGCCACTCCCCGCGACCACGAGAGCGGCGACCGGGGAGGCGTACTTCGCGGCGCGCCGGGCGGTCGAGGCGGCGAAGGGCCGGCCGACGCGCTTCTCCCTCGATCCGGACGCACCGGGAACGGCGGCGCCGGCACCGGCGGACGTCCAGGCGCTGATCGATCCGCTCCTCCTGCTGCGCGACGCGCGCTCCGAGGCCGGCTGGCAGATCGTCGACCTGCTCGAGAGCGGCCTCTCCCAGAAGGATGCGGCCGAGCGCCTCGCCGTCAGCCCGCAGGCGGTCAGCCTCCGGGTCCGCGCGGCGAGTGCTCGAGTCGACGCTCCCGCCCGTGACGCGCTCGCGCGCCTGCTGACAGTGGTCGACCGTACGCTCGACCCCACCGACGAGAGGACACCCCGATGACGGCACCCCCCGGATCCCCCGCCCTGCTCCTCGCCTCCGCGCTGCAGTCCGCCTCGTGGACGGGCGTGGTGCTCGTGCTGCTCGCCGGACTCGCCGGTGCGGTGCTCGCCGTGCGCCTTCGCCGTCCGCAGCTCGCCTGGATCCCCCTCGTGGCGGCGGCCGCCGCCTTCCTGCTCACGGCGGTCGCCGGACCGTCCGCGCCCCCGATCCACTCCGTCCTGGTGGCGGTGCTGGCCTTCGCGCTGGCGGTCGCGGGCGGCGGGCCGATCGTGCTGCTCACCCTCCGGCTCGCGACGGCCGATTCCCGCAGCGGCAGCCACGGCGGCATCATGGTCGCCGGATCCTCCCGCCCCGCCGCCGGGAGCGCGCCCTCGGCGATCGGCCAGCCGATCGAGGTGCTCCGCGGCGGGACGACGATAGGGGTCCTCGAGCGGATCGCGACGGCCGGCGCACTGATGAGCGGTCTCCCCGAGGGGATCGCGGTCGTGGTGGCGATCAAGGGCGTCGGCCGCTTCAGCGAGCTCGCCTCCCCGGAGGCGCGCGAGCGGTTCATCATCGGCACGCTGGCGAGCCTCGCCTGGTCGGCGGCTCTCGGCGTGCTCGCCCGGCTCTACCTCGCGGGCTGAGCTCCGGGCCGCCGCCGGGGCACTGCTCTCCGGTAGGGCGAGACGGTGGGGTCGCCCGGGATGCTGAAGCGCCACGGGAAGTCGTCCCCGCCGCCCGGGCCCGAGACGCCGGTGCGCGGGCCCGCCGCCACGGAGGACGGCCTCTCCCCCGGCAGCAGCTCGAACGCCGCCTCGAGCGGGTCGCCCGACTCGGTGAGACGGACTCCGAGGGCCTTCGCCAGCCGTGCGGGTCCGCGGGCCAGATCCCGGCTGCGAACGGGTCCGCGCCGGATCATCGCGAGATCCTCCCCCGATACGACCTCGCCTGCGCGCAGCAGCACCGCCGACGCCGTGCCCGCCGGGGAGCAGACGATGTTCACACAGGTGTGCATCCCGTACGTGAAGTACGCGTACACGGATCCGGGCGGACCGAACATGGGAGCCGTCCGGGGTGTCGGTCCGCGGTGCGCATGCGAGCCCGGATCCTCACCGGTTCCGAGGTACGCCTCGACCTCGGTCAGCCGGACGCCGACCACGCCCTCCGGCGTGCGGTGCAGAAGGACGCGGCCGAGCAGCTCCGGTGCCACCTCGAGAGCCGAGCGCGCGAGGTCGGGGAGGTCGGCGCTCAGAAGAAGCTCTGGCCCGACACGAGGGTGATCACGATCACCGCGACGATGACGACTGCGGCGACGAGCACCAGAGTCCGCTGCTGCCAGGGGCGCAGCGGCGGACGGCCGTCGTCGCCCGGCGCTCCTCGAAGAGTCACGGGCGTTCCCCTCGGAGGGATCCGCGCACGACCCGGACGCGCTCGGTCAGCCGGGCGAGCTGCTCCGCGACGCGGTCGGGAGCCGTGCCGCCGACACCGTCCCGGCTCGCCACCGATCCCTCGATGCTGAGGACGGACCGCACGTCGGGAGTGAGCAGCGGCGACACCGAGGCGAGCGCGGCGGCGTCGAGATCCTCGAGCCCCCTCCCCTGCGACTCCGCCAGCTTGACCAGCTCACCGGTGATCTCGTGGGCGTCCCGGAAGGGCACGTGCTTCTTCACGAGCCACTCGGCCACGTCGGTCGCGAGGGAGAAGCCCTGGGGCGCGAGCTCCGCCATCCGGTCGGTGTGGAAGGTGAGGGTCGCGATCATGCCGCTGAACGCGGGCAGCAGCACCTCGAGGGTCGTCACCGAGTCGAAGACCGGCTCCTTGTCCTCCTGCAGGTCGCGGTTGTAGGCGAGCGGCAGCGCCTTGAGGGTCGCGAGCAGCCCGGTGAGGTTGCCGATCAAGCGGCCGGACTTCCCCCGGGCGAGCTCGGCGATGTCGGGGTTCTTCTTCTGCGGCATGATCGAGGACCCGGTCGAGTAGCCGTCGTCGAGCGTGACGAAGGCGAACTCCCGCGTGTTCCAGAGGATGACCTCCTCCGCGATGCGCGAGACGTCGATCCCGATCATGGCGCTGACGAAGGCGAACTCGGCGACGAGGTCGCGGCTGGCCGTCCCGTCGATCGAGTTCGGCACGCTCGACGCGAAGCCGAGATCGCGGGCGACCGCCTCGGCGTCCAGGCCGAGGGTCGAGCCGGCGAGGGCGCCCGAGCCGTAGGGCGAGACGTCCGCCCGGACGGCCCAGTCCCGCAGGCGCTCCAGATCGCGCAGCAGCGCCCAGCCGTGGGCGAGCAGATGGTGCGCGAGGAGCACGGGCTGAGCGTGCTGGAGGTGTGTGCGCCCGGGCATGATCGCCGTCGGGTGCGCCGACGCCTGCGCGGCGAGGGCGTCGATGAGCTGCACCACCAGCTCCGAGACGAGCGCCGCGTGGTCGCGGAGGTACATCCGGACGAAGGTGGCGATCTGGTCGTTGCGCGAGCGCCCCGCGCGGAGCTTGCCGCCGAGCTCGGGACCGGCTTCGAGCATCAGGCCGCGCTCGAGGGCGCCGTGCACGTCCTCGTCGGATTCGTCGGCGGCGAAGCTCCCGTCGGCGACGGCAGCCTCGAGCCGGTCGAGCGCCGCGAGCATCGCGGTGAGCTCGGCGTCGTCGAGGTAGCCCGCTCCGGCGAGCGCTCGGGCGTGGGCGCGGGAGCCGGCGAGGTCGTAGGGGGCGAGCTGCCAGTCGAAGTGGGTCGACCTCGAGAGCGCCGCGAGCTCGGGCGAGGGGCCGCCGGCGAAGCGGCCGCCCCAGAGGGCTCCGGCCTCGCCCGCGCGGGCGGAGGGTCGTTCCGTCATGGTTCTCCTCGGGTTCGGCTGTCGAGTCTACTGAGCCGCGTCGGCGGTGCCGGCGCGCTCCAGGAGCCACACGAGCAGGGCCTTCTGCGCGTGCAGGCGGTTCTCCGCCTCATCCCAGATCACGCTCTGCGGGCCGTCGATCACGTCGGCGGTCACCTCGTAGCCGCGATCCGCGGGCAGGCAGTGCAGGAACAGCGCGTCGGGAGCGGCAGCGGCCATCGTGGCCGCGTCGACCCGGTAGGCGCCGAAGGTCGCGACGCGCGCCGCCTTCTCGTCCTCCTTGCCCATCGACACCCACGTGTCCGTGATCACGATGTCGGAGCCGGCCGCGCCCTCGTCGGGGTCGGTCGTGGTGATCGCCGATCCGCCGGTGGTCGCTGCGATGCGCTGCGCATCGGCCAGGACCGCCGCGTCCGGCGAGTACGACTCCGGAGAGACGATGCGGACGTGCATGCCGGCCGTGGCCCCCGCCAGGAGGTACGAGTGCGCCATGTTGCTCGCTCCGTCGCCGAAGAACGTGAGCGTGAGGCCGGCGAGGCGACCGCGGTGCTCGCGGATGGTCAGCAGGTCGGCGAGGAGCTGGCACGGGTGGAACTCGTCCGAGAGCGCGTTGACGACCGGCACGCGCGTGCTGCGCGCCATCTCCTCCAGGCCCGACTGCGCGTAGGTGCGCCACACGATGGCGGCGACCTGGCGCTCCAGGACCCGCGCCGTGTCGGAGGCGGTCTCCTTGCCGCCGAGCTGGCTGCTCGCGGTCGAGATGATCAGGGGGCTGCCGCCGAGATCGGCGATGCCGACCGCGAAGGAGACGCGGGTGCGCGTGGAGGACTTGTCGAAGATCACGGCGACGGTCTGCGGCCCGGCGAGGGGCTTCCGGGAGAAGCGGTCGCGCTTGAGCTCGAGGGCGAGGTCGAGGATCTCGGCCTGCTCGGCGGGAGTGATGTCGTCGTCGCGGAGGAAGTGGCGGGTCACGGTGCTGGTCGCTTTCGGTGGAGGTACGGGGTCAGAGGGTCTGCAGTGCGCGGCCGAAGCGCTCGGCGAACTCGGCGACGTCGGCGGCGGTCACCACGAGCGGAGGCGCGAGCCGGACGCTCGAGTCGTTCGCCGCGTTCACGATCAGGCCGGCGTCGAGGCAGGCGGCGGCGAGCTCGGCGGCGACCGGCCGGGTCAGGGCGATGCCCAGGAGGAGGCCCGCGCCGCGGACCCCTCCGATCAGGGGCGAGTCGAGAGCGGTCAGCGCGTCGACGATCTGCGCCCCGCGCTCCCGCGCGTTGCCGAGAAGGTCGGCGCGCTCGATCTCGGCGAGCACGGCTCCGGCCACGGCGGTCGCGAGCGGATTGCCGCCGAACGTGCTGCCGTGGTGGCCCTTCTGCAGGAGGTCGGACGCCTCGCCGAAGGTCACCAGCGCTCCGACGGGGAAGCCTCCGCCGAGCCCCTTGGCCAGGGTGACGGCGTCGGGCAGGATCCCCGCCTCCTGGTACGCGAACCAGCGTCCGGTCCGCCCGACCCCGGTCTGGATCTCGTCGACGATGAGCAGCGCGCCGTGCTCGCGGGTGAGCTCCCGCGCGCGCTCGAGGTAGCCGGCCGGCAGCGGGATGACGCCCGCCTCCCCCTGGATGGGCTCGACGATCAGCGCGGCGACGGACTCGTCGAGAGCCGCCTCGAGGGCCTCGACGCTCGCCTCGAGGTGCTCGACCCCTCCCGGCATCGGCTCGAACGGCGCGCGCATGGCCGCCTTGCCGGTCAGCGCGAGCGCGCCCATCGTCCGCCCGTGGAACGCGTTCTGCAGCGCCAGGACGCGGTGCCGGCCGCCGGCCGCGTTCAGCCGCGCCAGCTTGAAGGCCGCCTCGTTGGCCTCGGTGCCCGAGTTGGCGAAGTAGACGCGGCCCGTCTCCCCGGCCCCGGTGAGGCGGCGCAGGGTCTCGGCCAGCTCGATCTGCGGGGCGGTCGCGAAGTAGTTGGAGACGTGGGCGAGCGCACCGGCCTGGCGCGTCACGGCCTCGACGAACACGGGATGCGCATGGCCGAGCGAGTTGACGGCGATGCCGCCGAGGAAGTCGAGGTACTCCCGCCCGTCGACGTCCCAGACCCGGCAGCCCTCACCGCGCTCGAGCACGGCGAGCGGCGGCGCGAAGGTCTGCATCATCGCGGCGGAGTAGCGGTCGCGCGCCGAGCCGGTGCGGGACGCGGTCGTGGGGGTGGACATGGTGGCCTTTCGATCGGAGCGGTCCGGCCGCGAGGGCCGACGGTGCGCGCGTCCCGGACGGGACGGGCGCTCGGAGCCGGGGCCGCTGAGGATCAGCGGCCCGACATTCGCTCCCGGTCGCGGGGGTCGAGCGAGGCGACGACCTCGGTGCCGATGCCCTCCGAGGTGAACACCTCGAGCAGGATCGAGTGCGGGATGCGGCCGTCGATGATGGCGGCCTTGGGCACTCCCCCGCGCACGGCGTCGAGGCAGGCGGTCATCTTGGGGATCATGCCCGATTCGAGCGAGGGCAGCAGAGCCGCGAGGTCGTCCGAGCGGATGTGCGAGACGAGCGACTCGCGGTCGGGCCAGTCGGAGTAGAGGCCGGCCACGTCGGTGAGGACGACGAGCTTCTCGGCGCCGAGCGCGACGGCCAGCGCGGCGGCGGCGGCGTCGGCGTTGACGTTCAGCGACTGCGTGGGGTCGTCCGAATCGGGGGCGATCGAGGACACGACCGGGATCCGGCCGGCCTCGAGCTGAGCGAGGACGGCGGCGGGGTCCACAGCGATCACGTCTCCGACGAGTCCGAGGTCGTGCTCCTCGCCGTCGATCACGACACCGCGGCGGCGGCCGACGAAGAGGCCCGCGTCCTCACCGGAGATGCCGGCGGCGAGGGGGCCGTGCTCGTTGATCCGGCGGACGATGTCGCGGCTGATGCTGCCGGTGAGCACCATCCGCACCACCTCCATCGCCTCGGGGCTCGTGACCCGGTAGCCGCCCCGGAACTCGCTCTCGATCCCGAGCCGGTCGAGCATCCGCGAGATCTGCGGCCCGCCGCCGTGGACGACCACGGGGCGGATCCCGGCGTAGCGCAGGTAGACCATGTCCTGGGCGAAGGAGCGCTGCAGCTCCTCCGACACCATCGCGTTGCCGCCGAACTTGATCACCATCGTGCGCCCGTGGAAGCTCTGCAGCCAGGGCAGCGACTCGATGAGCGTCGCGGCCTTCCCGGGTGCGGCGTCGCGCTCGGCGCGGCTCTCGGCCGAGAGGGTGGTGTCGTCGCTCATGGCCGCCTCAGCTCGAGTACGCGGAGTTCTCGTGCACGTAGTCGTGCGTGAGGTCATTGGTCCAGATCGTGGCCGTCGCGTCGCCGGCGTGCAGGTCGATGTCGACGGCGACCTGCCGAGGGGCGAGGTCGACGAGGTCGCGGCTCTCGTGCGGCTCGCCCGCGAGGCAGACCTGCACCCCGTTCATCGCGACGTCGATGCCGTACGGGTCGAACTGCGCATCGGTCGTGCCCACGGCGGCGAGGACGCGGCCCCAGTTGGGGTCCTTGCCGAAGATCGCGGCCTTGAACAGGTTGCTGCGGGAGACGGCGCGGGCGACGACCACGGCCTCGTCCTCGGTCGCGGCGTTCAGCACGCGGATCGCGACGTCGTGGTCGGCGCCCTCCGCGTCGGCCTGCAGCTGCAGGGTGAGGGCGCGGCAGACCGCGGTCAGGGCCGCGGTGAACTCGTCGGCGTCGGCCTCCACGCCGCTGGCGCCGCTCGCGAGCAGTGCGACGGTGTCGTTCGTCGACATGCAGCCGTCCGAGTCGAGGCGGTCGAAGGTGACGCGGGTCGCGGCGCGCAGGGCGATGTCGAGAGCGGCGGACTCGAGGGCCGCGTCGGTCGTGATCACGACCAGCATCGTCGCCAGACCCGGCGCGAGCATCCCGGCGCCCTTGGCCATGCCGCCGATGCTCCAGCCCTGCTCGGAGCGGACCACCGCCTGCTTCGGGACCGTGTCGGTGGTCATGATCGCGCGGGCGGCCGCCTCGCCCGCCTCGGGTCCCCCGGCGAGCTCGGCGGAGGCGCCGGTCACGCCGGCGGTGAGCTTCGCGAGGTCGAGCTGGTCGCCGATCAGCCCGGTGGAGCACACCAGCACGTCGCCGGCGGACACCTCGAGGCTCTCGCCCACGAGCTCCGCGGTGCGGTGGGTGACCTGGAAGCCCTGAGCACCCGTGTAGCAGTTGGCGCCGCCGGAGTTGAGGACGATCGCCGAGACGACGCCGTCGCGCATCACCTGCTCGCTCCAGAGGACGGGATTCGCCTTGCAGCGGTTGCTCGTGAAGACCGCGGCGGCGCTCTGCAGCGGGCCGAGGTTCTGCACGAGCGCGACGTCGCGCGCTCCGGTCGACTTGAGCCCGGCGACGACTCCGGCCGCCCGGAACCCTGCTGCTGCGGTGACGCTCACGGCGCGACTCCGTTCACGCTCAGGCCGAGGGACTCCGGGAGTCCCAGGGCGATGTTGGTGGACTGGACGGCCGCGCCCGCGGTGCCCTTGACCAGGTTGTCGATGGCCGAGACGACCACGACGCGGCGGGCCCGCTCGTCCACGGCGAGTCCGATCAGAGCGGTGTTCGCCCCTACCACGTCGGCCGTCCGGGGGAAGGAGCCCTCCGGGAGCAGCTGGACGAAGGTCTCGTCGCCGTAGGCGGTCTCCCACGCGGCGCGCACGTCCTGCGCCGAGACGCCGGGAGCGAGGCGCGCGGTCGAGGTCGCCAGGATGCCCCGGGACATCGGCACGAGGACCGGCGTGAACGAGATCGAGACGGGTCCGGCTCCGGCGAGCAGGAGGTTCTGCCGGATCTCGGGATTGTGACGGTGCGCTCCGCCGAGGCCGTAGGCGTGCGCGGAGCCGAGGAGCTCGCTGGCGAGGAGGTCGGTCCGCAGGCTCTTGCCCGCACCCGAGGGGCCGACGGCGAGGACCGCGACGAGGTCCGACGACTCGATCACTCCGGCGTGCAGACCGGGGGCCAGGCCGAGCGTGATCGCCGTGACGTTGCAGCCGGGGACGGCGATGCGCCGCACTCCGGCGAGCGCCTCGCGCTGCTTGCGTCCGCCGCCGCCGATCAGCAGCTCCGGGAGCCCGTAGGGCCAGGCCCCGGCGAAGTCGCCCCCGTAGAAGTCGGCCCAGTCCTGCGGGTCGGTCAACCGGTGGTCGGCGCCGCAGTCGACGACGAGGACGTCCTCGGGGAGGGTCGCGGTGATCTCGCCCGACTTCCCGTGCGGGAGGGCGAGGAAGACGACGTCGTGCCCGGCGAGGTTCCCGGTCGTCGTGTCGACGAGGACGAGGTCGCGGAGCGAGCGGAGGTGCGGGTGCACGGCGATGAGGGGCTGACCCGCGTTGGCGTGCGCCGTCACCGTGCGCACCTCGAACTCGGGGTGGTCGGCGAGCAGTCGCAGCAGCTCGCCGCCCGCGTAGCCGCTCGCACCGGCCACCGCCACGGAGAAAGTCATGCCCGAGAGCCTAGCCGGTGCGGGTGCGGGGCACCGCCCGGCCGAACCGGACGGGACCCCCGGCCTCACTCGCGGAGTCGGGCGCCGAAGCGCTCCGCCGCCACGGCCACGCCGTTCTCCTTCGCGGCCGTCGCCTCGGCCGCGGTGAGCGTGCGGTCCGGCGCGCGGAAGCGCAGCGCGAAGGTCAGCGACTTCGTCCCCTCGGAGAGCCCGGTGCCGCGGTAGTCGTCGACCAGGCGGATCGCCTCGAGCAGCTCGCCCGCCCCCTCGGCGACGGCGGCGCGCACGTCAGCCGCCGCGGTGCCGACCGGCACGACGAGCGAGAGGTCCTGGGTCGCGGCGGGCAGCGCGCCCACCGGGCGGGCCACGACGACCCTCCCGGCCCGCGCGAGCAGCGGCTCCAGGTCGAGCTCGACCACGGCGACGCGGCGCGGCAGGTCGAGCTCCTCGGCGAGCGCCGGGAGCAGCTCCCCCGCGTGGCCGATGACCGCGCCGTCGAGGACGACCTCGGCGGTGCGACCCGGGTGCAGCGCGGCGTGGGCCCCCTGGCGCAGCACCAGCTCGGTGCCGGTCGCCGCGGAGACCTCGCGGACCACGTCGAGGGCGTCGCGCCAGTCGACGTCACGGCCGGCGACACCGGGCTGGCGCACGACGGCGGCACCCGTGAGCAGCGCCGCGAGGTGCCGCGGCTGCGGTGGGATGCCCGCGTTCAGCTCGGCCTCGACCTCCGCGGACGGACGCGCCCCGCCCGCAGGGAGCGCCCCGGAGCCGAACGGGCCGCCGGCGGCCGGGAGGAAGACGGAGCCGAGCTCGTAGACCGCGAGATCCGTCAGGCCGCGCGAGCGGTTGCGGGCCGCGACCTGCACGAGACCCGGCAGCAGAGAGATCCGCAGCTGGCCCGCGGTCGCGTCGAGCGGGTTGGCGAGCGTGATCTGCTCCTGCGGCTCCCCGTCGACCGAGCCGAGCCGGTCGTTGATCGAGCGCGAGAGGAACGGGTACGAGAGCACCTCGGTCAGACCCGCGGCGGCGAGCGCCTGGGCGAGGGTGCGGCGCAGCCTCTGGCCCGGGGTCAGACCGCGGCCGGGAGGCGCGACGGGCAGGATCGCCGGGATGCGGTCGTACCCGGTGATGCGGGCGACCTCCTCCGCGAGCGAGGCGCGGTCGACGAGGTCCGGGCGCCAGCTCGGCGGAGTCACCAGCAGGCCCGCTCCGCCGGCCTCGACGGAGGCGCCGATCTCGACGAGCGCGCCGCGGATCTCCTCCGGGGTGTACTCCACGCCGATGAGGCCTGCGACGTAGCCGTCCGGCAGCTCGACCGGCTCCGCCGTGCGCGGGTCGGCCAGGACCGAGCCGAGCTCGTCCGCCGTGCCGCCGGCGAGCTCCACCAGCAGCTGCACCGCCCGGGCCGCGGCGACCGAGGCCACCTCGGGGTCGACGCCGCGCTCGAAGCGCCGCGACGCCTCGCTCGGCAGCTTGTGCCGGCGAGCCGTCCGGGCGATCGAGACCGGGTCGAAGTTCGCCGCCTCGAGCAGGACGTCGGACGTGGCGTCCGAGATCTCGGTGCGCGCGCCCCCCATCACTCCGGCGAGGCCGATCGCCCCGCCGTCGTCGGCGATGACGAGGTCCTCCGCGTGCAGGCGCCGGGTCTGGCCGTCGAGCGTCTCGAGGGTCTCCCCCGGCGCGGCGCGCCGCACCACGATGCCGCCCTGCAGGGTCGCCAGGTCGTAGCCGTGCAGCGGCTGGCCCAGCTCGAACATCACGTAGTTGGTGATGTCCACGACGAGCGAGATCGAGCGGACGCCGGCCAGGCGCAGTCGCGCGAGCATCCACGGCGGCGTCGGTCGCGAGACGTCGACGCCCCGGACGACGCGCGTGACGAACACGGAGGCGCCGACACGGCCGCGGATCGGCGCCTCGTCGGCCACGGACACGGGGAAGACGGGCGCCGTCTCCGTGCGCTCGTGCGGAGGGAGCGCCCGAGCGGGGTCGCGGAAGGCGGCTCCGGTGGCGTGGGCGTACTCGCGGGCGATGCCGCGGATCGAGAAGGCGTAGCCGCGGTCGGGCGTCACGTTGACCTCGACCGCGGCGTCGTCGAGACCGAGGAGCGCGACGGCGTCCGTGCCCGGCTCCGGGTCGAGCCCGAGCGAGGCGAGGCGGAGGATGCCCTCGTGGTCGTCCCCGAGGCCGAGCTCGCGGCTCGAGGCGATCATCCCGTCGGACACGTGCCCGTAGGTCTTCCGCGCGGAGATCGGGAACGGCCCGGGCAGGACCGCACCCGGCAGGGACACGACGACCTTGTCGCCGGCCGCGAAGTTGTGGGCTCCGCAGACGATGCCGCGGACGTCCTCTCCGCCGTCGGCGGCCCGCCCGCCCTCCGGAGCCACGCGGACGTGGCACCAGTTGATGGTCTTGCCGTTCTTCTGCGGCTCCGGAGCGAGGTCGAGCACCTCGCCGACGACGACAGGGCCGGTCACCTCGAAGCGGTGGACGTCCTCCTCCTCCAGGCCGACCGACACCAGGGCCGCGTGCACGGACTCCGTCGTGACGTCCTGCTCGAGGTCGACGTACTCCCCCAGCCAGCTCAGCGGGATGCGCATCAGATCACCATCCCGTACTGCTCGCTGAAGCGGACGTCGCCCTCGACCATGTCGCGCATGTCCTTCACGTCGTTGCGGAACATCAGGGTCCGCTCGATCCCCATGCCGAAGGCGAACCCGGAGTACTCCTCCGGGTCGATCCCGGCCGCGCGCAGCACGTTCGGATTCACCATGCCGCAGCCGCCCCACTCGATCCAGCGGGCACCGCCGACGAAGGTCGGGTGCCAGACGTCCAGCTCGGCGCTGGGCTCGGTGAAGGGGAAGTAGTTCGGGCGCAGGCGGATGCGCGCGTCGTCGCCGAAGAGGATCCGCGCGACGTGCTCGAGGGTGCCGCGCAGGTGCGCCATGGTCAGGCCGCGGTCGACGGCGAGGCCCTCGAACTGCGTGAACACGGGCGTGTGCGTCGCGTCGAGCTCGTCGGTGCGGTACACCCGTCCGGGAGCGATCACGTAGAGCGGCAGCGGGCGCTCGAGCATCGAGCGGATCTGCACCGGCGAGGTGTGCGTGCGCAGCACCAGGTGCGAGTCGACGGGGTCGACGAAGAAGGTGTCCTGCATGGCTCGGGCCGGGTGGTCCTCGTCGAAGTTCAGGGCGTCGAAGTTGAACCACTCGTTCTCGAGCTCCGGCCCCTCCGCGATCTCCCAGCCCATCCCGACGAACACGTCGGCGATCGACTCCTGGAGCAGCGAGAGGGGGTGGCGGGCGCCGCGGCGCACGAAGCTGGCACCGGCGGTGACGTCCACGCGCTCGGCCTCGAGCGCGGCCGCGTCCTCGGCCTCGACGAGCTCGGCCTCGCGGGCGGCGTAGGCGTCGCCCACCTGCTTGCGGGCACCGCCGACGAGCTTGCCGGACGCCGCCTTGTGCTCGGGCGGGACGGAGCGCATCCGCGCGTTGAGGCGGGCGAGGGCGGACCCCTCGCCGAGGTGGGCGGCTCGGGCGGACTTCAGAGCGGCGGAGTCGCCCGCCGCGCCGATGGCGGCGAGGGCGTCGGCGACCGCCGCGGAGACGGCCTCATCGGTGATCGGGTTGCTGTCTGACACGATCCCCCAGTGTAGGCGAGGGCCTCCGCCCCCTCCCGCCGCCCGCGCGCGGTGCTCGTCGCGCTCGCCCGCGGCCAGGCCACCGTCTGCGCCGACGGCCCTCGAAGCCCCGCCGCCGGCGCTGCTCGACCAGCAGGGGCGGGGTTCTCGCTACGCCGGGGTCGGAGGCTGCTCGACCGGCAGGAGGGGGGGCACCGCCGGGCGGGAGGACGAGAAGACGCCCGGATCGATCGCGACTCCCCGATCACCACCGCCTCCGCGTCGACGACGCCGGAGCGGAGCACCACCGCTCGATGCGCTGAGCGATCGCCGGACCCTCGAGGCGAACGGAGGAATCGCGTGCGAGCGATTCCTCCTGGCCGGACGCAGGACGCTCTGCGGAACCCGACCCCGTCAGGAAGCCGACCGCGGTGAGGATCGCCCTCGGGCGATCCTCACAGTTCAATCCTGCACAGCGATCAGCTGCGTGTCCGTCTGCGCGCGGGCTGCGGGGTGGCCGCCGATGGTGCGGCCGCCGCGTCCGCCGCTCTTCGTGCGGATCTCGATCCACTTCGCCAGCCCCGAGAGGAGGAGGCAGATGCCGATGTAGATCGCTCCGATGACGATCGCCGCCGGGATGATCGGGCTGTCGAGGCTCGACTGGTTGCCCAGGTAGCGCGCGTAGTACAGCAGCTCGTTGTAGGTGATGATCGAGCCGAGCGCCGTGTCCTTGAGGGCGACGACGAGCTGGGCGATGATCACGGGCAGCATCGAGCGGATCGCCTGGGGGAACAGGATGAGCCGCATCACGCCGGACTTGCGCAGGCCGATCGCGTAGCCCGCCTCCTTCTGTCCTCGCGGGAGGGCTTCGATGCCGGCGCGGAAGATCTCGGAGAAGACGGAGCCGTTGTAGAGGGTCAGGGCGATGACGACGGCGAGGTAGGGGCTGAGCTTGAGGCCAGCGAACGGCAGGCCGTAGTACATCAGCATCATCAGGATCAGGACGGGGATCGCCCGGAACAGCTCGATGAAGAGCGTGACGGGGACGTTGATCCAGCGCCGGTCCGAGAGCCGGCCGATCGCCAGGAGGAGGCCGAGGACGAGGCTGGCGACGCCCGCCGTGGCGAAGGCCGCGAGCGTGCGGCCGAGGGCGCCGCCGATGCTCTGCCAGACCAGCGGGTAGCCGAACGCGCGCCACTTGGAGGCGTCGAACTGGCCGGACTCCGCGAAGCGCCAGACCACGAAGCCGAGGAACGCCGCGATCAGCAGGACGACGACGACGCCGATGACGCGGTTGCGCACGACGGCCCGGGGGCCGGGGTTGTCGAAGAGGACGGAGCTCATCGGGCGACCCTCCACTTCTTCTCGAGCTGACGTTGGACGAGCGAGAGCAGGGTGACCAGGACCACGAAGACCAGGGCCACCCAGAGGACGACGATGAGGCTGTTCTCGCCGCGCTCGTTGAGGACGCGGACGATGGTGCCCGCCTCCGCGACCGAGAAGCCGGCGGCGACGGTGGTGTTCTTCAGCAGCGCGATCAGGACGCTCATGAGCGGCGGGATCACGGAGCGGAAGGCCTGGGGCAGGACGACCTGCGTCATCGTGAGGCCGAAGTCGAGGCCGATCGCGCGGGCGGCCTCGGCCTGGCCGATCGGCACGGTGTTGATGCCCGAGCGCAGCACCTCCGCGACGTAGGTCGCGGTGTAGAGGCTGAGGGCGCAGATCGCCAGGTTCGTGTAGTCCACCTGCGGCAGGTCGAGCTTGGGGTAGCCGAAGGCGAAGAAGAACATCACCAGCGTGAGCGGGGTGTTCCGGATGGTGTTCACGTACACCGTGCCGACCGCGCGGGCGATCGGGACGGGCGAGACGCGCATCGCGCCGACCACCGTGCCGATCAGCAGGGCGAACACGAGCGAGACGCTGAAGAGGATCAGGGTGTTGCCGAAGGCCGGGACGTAGACGTCGAGGTTGTTCAACAGGACATCCATGCGGCTGGCCCTTCTGTCGGAGCGGTGGTGGTGGTCGAGGAGAGGGGACCCCCGGGCGGCGGTCGGGCCGCCCGGGGCGCCTCCTAGTAGTCGTTCACCGCCGGCTGGGTGACGGTCGTGCCGGACTGGCCGAGCGTCTCGTCGTAGATGGCGCTCCAGGTCTCGCCGCCGTCGGTCAGCATGCCGTTGACGAAGTGGCGCAGGGCGTCGTCGTCCTTCGGCAGGCCGATGCCGTAGAGCTCGGTGCTGAAGGGCTCTCCGACGACCTTGAGCTCGTCGGGCTTCTGAGCGGCGTAACCGATCAGGATCGCGCCGTCGGTGGTGACGGCGTCGACGGTGCCGTCGGAGAGGGCGTCCACGCACTGCGAGTACGTGTCGAACTCCTCGGTCTTCACCTCGGGGTAGTTGGTGCGGATGTTCTGGATCGGGGTGGAGCCGGTGGCCGAGCACACGGTGGTGTCGGCGGTGAGGTCGTCCGGTCCGGTGATCGTGTCGTTGTCGGCCGCGACGAGCAGCTGCTGGCCGGTCTCGAAGTAGGGTCCGGCGAAGCCGACCTGCTCCTTGCGCTTGTCGGTGATCGAGTAGGTGCCGACGTAGTAGTCGATGTCGCCGTTCACGATCGACGCCTCGCGGTTGGCCGACGGGATCGCCTGGAACTCGATGGCGTCGGCCGCGAAGCCGAGCGAGGCGGCGGTCCACTTGGCGATCTCGATGTCGAAGCCGGAGCGCTCGCCGGTCGCCGCGTCGAGGTAGCCCAGCCCGGGCTGATCCTCCTTGACGCCGATGACGACCTTGCCGTCCGCGGTCATCGCGTCGAAGGTCGGGCTGCCCTCGAGAGTGACGTCGGAGGCGACCTCGTACGCGGAGGTCCCTCCCTCGGAGCCTCCACCGGCGCCGCCGCCGGCGGTTCCGGCGTCGCCGGAGCAGCCGGCGAGGGCGAGGGTCGCTGCCGCGAGTCCCGCGGTCATGAACATGAGCCTGGTGCGCATGATCGTCCTTCCTGGGGTTCGGCCCGCCGGAGCGGGCGATGTCGGGTCGGCTCCCGGGTCACGGGTCCGACCTGCCTGGTGGCTGCTGATCGCGCTTCTAGTGCGTGATGAGCTTGGAGAGGAAGTCCTTGGCCCGGTCGGTGCGGGGCGCGGTGAAGAACGACTCAGGGTCGGTGTCCTCGAGGATCTCGCCGTCGGCCATGAACACGACGCGATCGGCGGCCTTCCGGGCGAAGCCCATCTCGTGGGTGACGACGATCATCGTCATCCCGTCCTTGGCGAGCCCGACCATCACGTCCAGGACCTCGTTGATCATCTCGGGGTCGAGCGCCGAGGTCGGCTCGTCGAACAGCATCACCTTGGGCTTCATCGCCAGCGCCCGCGCGATCGCGACGCGCTGCTGCTGCCCGCCGGAGAGCTGGGCCGGGGTCTTGGCGGCCTGGTGGCCGACGCCGACCCGGTCGAGCAGCGCCGTGGCCTGGGCCTCCGCGTCCTTGCGGGAGAGCCCGCGGACCTTGATCGGGCCGAGGGTGACGTTCTCGAGGATCGTCTTGTGCGCGAAGAGGTTGAACGACTGGAAGACCATCCCGACGTCGGCGCGGAGCGCGGCGAGGCCCTTGCCCTCCTCCGGGAGCTTCTGACCGTCGATGGTGATGGTGCCGCCCGAGATCGTCTCGAGCCGGTTGACCGTGCGGCAGAGCGTCGACTTGCCGGATCCGGAGGGGCCGAGGACCACGACGACCTCGCCCCGGTGCACCGTCAGATCGATGTCCTTCAGAGCCTGGAAGTCGCCGTAGTGCTTCTGCACCCCGGAGAGGACGACGAGGGGTTCACCGGCGGGAGCGGCGGCGCGCTCGTCTTGCGGGGCTGTGACCATGCCGTCAGAGAAGCACACGGGGATGGGCCGGTCAAATCATGAGGGAATTCTTAACCGAAGGGTAACAACGCGCCCTGTTCTCCAGGTTCGCGGCACCCTCGGCCCGGTTCCTCTCAGGAACGCAGCGCGAAGGCGCTCTCGTACAGGCAGACGGAGGCCGCGGTCGCGAGGTTCAGCGACTCCGCCGCCCCGTAGATAGGCACCGCCACCACGCCGTCGACGAGGGCGAGCGACTCGTCCTCGAGGCCGCGCGCCTCGTTGCCGAAGACCCAGACGGTCGGCTGGGCGAGGTCCCCGCGGGCGCGGACGTCGAGCAGGTCCTCCCCCTTCACGTCGGCCGCGACGGAGCGCAGTCCCACGCCGCGGAGCCGGACCAGCACGTCGGCGAGGTCGGCGCCGACCGCGACCGGGAGGTGGAAGAGCGAGCCGGTCGTGGAGCGCACGACCTTGGGGTTGTAGAGGTCGACCGAGCGGCCGGACAGCACGACCGCGTCAGCGCCGGCTGCGTCGGCGGCACGGATGATCGTGCCGAGGTTGCCCGGATCGCGGACCTCCTCGAGCACCGCCACGAGGCGCGGCTCGGAGGCGACGACGTCCTTGAGCGACGTGGGGAACTGACGGCAGACCGCGACGAAGCCCTGCGGAGTGACGGTGTCGGCCATCGCGTCGAGGACGTCCTCGGTCACGTACTCGATCTCCACCTCCGCCTCGGCGGCCGCGGCGACGATCTCGGGGTGCCGCTCCAGAGCGGTCGGAGTCGCGAACGACTCGACGATCAGCTCCGGGCGGTACTGCAGCGCCTCGGAGAGTGCCTGCGGGCCCTCGAGGAGGAAGAGCCCCGTCTCGAGCCGGGCCGGGCGGCGGGTGAGCTTCGCCACGGAGCGGACACGGGGAGAGCGGGGGTTGTCGAGCATGCGGCGAGCCTATCGGCGCGGTGATCGCCGCCCCCGCAGACACGGCGCGGGAGGGCCCGCGAACGACGGAGGGGGCCGCGACCTCTCGGTCGCGACCCCCTCCGGGAAGCCGTGCTGACTACGCTGCGGCCTTGGGCGCCGAGGTGTCGGCGGGCAGCGCGCTCTTCGCGGTCGCGACGAGCGAGGCGAACGTGGCCGGCTCGGTGATCGCGAGGTCCGCGAGGATGCGGCGGTCGACCTGGACGCCGGCCAGGGCGAGGCCCTGGATGAAGCGGTTGTAGGTCAGGCCGTTCGCGCGGGACGCGGCGTTGATGCGCTGGATCCAGAGACGACGGAACTCGCCCTTCTTGGCGCGGCGGTCGCGGTACGAGTAGACGAGGGAGTGGGTGACCTGCTCCTTCGCCTTGCGGTAGAGGCGCGACCGCTGGCCGCGGTAGCCCGAGGCGCGCTCGAGGATGACGCGACGCTTCTTGTGGGCGTTGACGGCCCTCTTCACTCTTGCCATTGCTGTTTCTTCCTATCGATCCGTGTCGGCTGAGTAGCGACCACGCGGCGCAGCGGGCTGCGCCGGCGGTGGGCTACAGACCGAGAAGCTTCTTGGCGACCTTGGCGTCCTGCGGGGCGAGGACCTGGTCCTGGTTGAGGCGGCGCGTGCGAACGCTGGACTTGGACTCCAGGTTGTGCCGCATGCCGGCCTGCTGCTTCATGACCTTGCCGGAGCCGGTCACCTTGAAGCGCTTCTTGGCACCCGAGTGGGTCTTCATCTTGGGCATGTTCTCTCCTTGTGAACGTCACTCCGCGCTCGGCGGGGCGAAACCGGTGCCCCGCGAGCGGGGCGTCCACCGGCCCCGAGGCCGGGGCGGCGAAGTACTAGACGGACTCGGCCTCGGCCGTGTCCTCGGGGGTGTTGGCCTCGCGACGAGCGGCGCGGACCGCATTGGCCTCGGCCTTCGCCTCGGACTTGTTCTTCAGCGGGCCGATGACCATCACCATGTTGCGACCGTCGATGGTCGGGGTGGACTCGACCTGGCCGAACTCGGCGACGTCCTCCGCGAAGCGCTGGAGCAGGCGGACGCCCATCTCGGGGCGCGACTGCTCGCGACCGCGGAAGAGGATCATCGCCTTGACCTTGTCGCCGGCCTTGAGGAAGCCCTCGGCGCGCTTGCGCTTGGTCTCGTAGTCGTGCTTGTCGATCTTCAGGCGGAAACGGACCTCCTTGAGGATCGTGTTCGCCTGGTTGCGACGGGCTTCCTTGAGCTTCTGAGCCTGCTCGTACTTGAACTTCCCGTAGTCCATGATCTTGGCCACGGGCGGCTTGGAGTTGGGGGCGACCTCGACCAGGTCCAGGTCTGCGTCCTGCGCGAGTCGCAGGGCGACCTCGATCTTGACGACGCCGACCTGTTCTCCTGCGGGACCCACGAGGCGGACCTCGGGGACGCGGATACGGTCGTTGGTACGGGGATCGCTGATTGCGTTTCTCCTCTGATCTCGGTGAGTGCAGCTGCGCTGCCGGAGTCTTCTCCAGCGCACCCGAGAGAGGTGATCGTCCCGTCCACGTCGTGCCTGCAGCACGGCGCTCGCACCCTGTGACGCGGTTCCCGAGGCGGACCTCGAGAGCCGCAGCCCTGCCTCCGGTGGTCTGACGACCCTCGGGGGCGGAGTGCTTCTGACCCGGTAACCTTGTGAAGCGGTCAAGCGCGGGTGGGAGAATCTCCACTTTCGAACCGAGGACATGCCTCGGAGCCCGGACAACCATAGCAGACCGGCGGCCCGCCCGACAGACCGGATCCGGCCGCCCCTCGATCCTCTGCTCCGGCGGCCGCGCCCCTCCACCACGGACGACGAACGAAGGACCCATGGCCCAGTACGACGACGACTACACGCGACGATTCGGCGAGGACGGCGGAGCCTCCGACGTGGAGGCCGCCCGCGACATCGCGGAGGTCCCGGCGGTGGAGATCATCACCACCGCCGCCGTGCACCTGATGAGCGCGGCCGCCGTCAAGTGCGGACTCGCCGACGAGCCCGGAGCGCAGGTCGACCTCGACGAGGCGCGCAAGCTCATCAACGCGCTCGCGGGCCTGGTCACGGCCGGGGCGCCCGACATCAGCGACATGCACGCCCGGAGCCTGCGCGACGGCCTCCGCACCCTCCAGCTCGCGTTCCGCGAGGCGTCCCCCATCGCCGACCCGATCGGCAAGGGCCCGGGCGAGAAGTGGACCGGCCCGGTCACCTGATCGGGGGTCAGTGGGCGGCGGCGAGCTGCAGCGTCATCGAGTCGACGCGCTGCGCGACGGTCTCGTCGGCCGCCCACCGCTCCCCCAGGCGCGCGACGAGGGCGCCGAGCGCGTCCTGATCGAGCCCCGGGCGCAGGCTCAGGACCACCACGAGCTCGGGGCCCGCGAGGCGCTGCTCCGGGTCTCCCGCGCGCACCTCGAGCGAGGCGACCGCCCGCTCCCCCTCCGCAGCCGCGCGCAGAGCCCGGAGCACCTCCGCATCGGCGGGGGCCGGCCGCCAGTCGCCGCCCTCCGCGATCGCCCAGAGCGCCGGGCGCCGGACCGCGAACTCCCGCTCGGACGCGGGGTCGAGGACCATCACCTCGGTGCCCTCCGCGACGGCCGCCAGGGCCGCACGGCGCCCGTCGACCGGGACGGGACGGGCGGCCGGGTCCCATCGGCGCATGCTCTCGACGCCGCTGAAGACAGGGAGCACCGTGCGGCCGTCGGGTCCGGCGACCGTGACGATCGCGAGCTCCTGCGTCTTGTCCGCCCGGAGTCCCCCGACCCCCTCCGCCTCCTCGCCGAGGCGGGCGACCAGCGGGATGAGCAGGCGGGACGTGCGGATCGCGTCGACCACGGCCTCCGGGCCGCGAGTGCCACCGGCGAAGGACTCGAGCGCGGCGACCAGCGCCTCCGGGGCGCTTCCGTCGTCCTCCGGCGCTGCGCTCGGCTCGAAGTGCCGGCCCGCCCAGGGGGTGCCGGCCGAGTCGGTCAGATGCGCCGGGAGCGGGCGGGGCTCACTCGGATGCGACATCCAGGGCCTCCGCGAGCGTGAACGCGCCCGCGTACAGCGCCTTGCCGACGATCGCGCCCTCGAGCCCCTGGGGCACGAGGTCGCGCAGAGCGGCGATGTCGTCGAGGTTCGAGATGCCGCCCGAGGCGATCACGGGGCGGTGGGTGCGGGCCATGACCTGCTCGAGGAGCTCGAGGTTCGGGCCCTTGAGCGTGCCGTCCTTCGTGACGTCGGTGACGACGTAGCGGGTGCAGCCGGCCTCCTCCAGGCGGTCGAGGACCTGCCAGAGGTCGCCGCCCTCCTTGGTCCAGCCGCGCGCGGCGAGCGTGGTGCCCCGGACGTCGAGACCGATGGCGATCTGGTCGCCGTACTGCGCGATGACGCTCGCGGCCCACTCGGGGTTCTCGAGCGCCGCGGTGCCGAGGTTGATGCGCTTCGCGCCGGCGCTCAGCGCGGACTCGAGGCTGCGGTCGTCGCGGATCCCGCCGGAGAGCTCGACGTTGACGCCCTTCACCTGCCGGATGACCTTCTTCATGATGCCGTGGTTGTCGCCGCGGCCGAAGGCGGCGTCGAGGTCGACGAGGTGGATCCACTCCGCGCCCTGGTCGGCCCAGTCGCCCGCGGCGTCGATCGGGTCGCCGTAGTTGGTCTCGGTCCCGGCCTCGCCCTGCGTGAGCCGCACGGCCCTGCCGCCCGCCACGTCGATCGCGGGCAGGAGGACCAGGCCCGGGGCCTTGGTGAACTCGCTCATCGTCATCCTCAGTCTCGGAGCCGGTGCCGGCCCCTGGAGGCGCCGACCACCGGCCGATCCTAGTTCGTGCGGAGGGTGCCCAGCCAATTGGCCAGCAGCCGGAGCCCGGCGGCCCCCGACTTCTCGGGGTGGAACTGCGTGGCCGAGAGCGGCCCGTTCTCGACCGCGGCGATGAAGGGGCCTCCGTGATCGGCCCAGGTGACCGCGGGACGCGGGAACGGGGGCATCACGTCGAGCGACCACTCGCGGGCGCCGTAGGAGTGCACGAAGTAGAAGCGCTCCTCGGCGATGCCGTCGAAGAGCACCGAGCCCTCGGGAGCGGAGACGGTGTTCCAGCCCATGTGCGGGACGACCTCGGCCGGGAGGAGGTCCACCGTCCCCGGCCACTCGCCCAGGCCCTCGCTCTCGACCCCGCGCTCGACGCCGCGCTCGAAGAGCACCTGCATCCCGACGCAGATGCCCAGGACGGGGCGCCCGCCGGCGAGGCGCTTCTCGATGATCTCGCCGCCGCGGGCGCGGGTCAGCGCCGACATCACGGCGTCGAAGGCGCCGACGCCGGGCACGAGGAGGCCGTCCGCCTCCAGCGCCCGCTGCCGGTCCCCCGTCAGCTCGACGTCGGCCCCGGCGAGCTCGAGCGCCTTGACGGCGGAGTGCACGTTCCCCGAGCCGTAGTCGTAGACCACGACGGAGGGGCGGGCCGAGCTCACAGCGCGCCCTTCGTCGACGGCACGCCGGAGACGAGCGGGTCGAGGGCCTTGGCCTGACGGAAGGCGCGGGCGAACGCCTTGAACTCCGCTTCGGCGATGTGGTGCGGGTCCCTGCCGCCGAGCACCGTGACGTGCACGGTGAGGCCGGCGTTGAACGCGATCGCCTCGAAGACGTGGCGCACCATCGACCCGGTGAAGTGGCCGCCGATCAGGTGCAGCGCGAAGCCCTCCGGCTCGCCGGTGTGCACGAGGTAGGGGCGCCCCGAGATGTCGACGACGGCCTGCACGAGCGCCTCGTCGAGGGGGACGAGCGCGTCGCCGAAGCGGGAGATCCCGGCCTTGTCGCCGAGAGCCTGTCGGATGGCCGTGCCGAGCACGATGCCGATGTCCTCCGCGGTGTGGTGGATGTCGATCTCGATGTCGCCGCGGGCCCGAACGCGCAGGTCCGTGAGCGAATGCTTCGCGAACGCCGTCAGCAGGTGGTCGAAGAAGGGCACGCCGGTCTCGAGATCGGCGACGCCCGTGCCGTCGAGGTCGAGGGAGAGCTCGATGCTCGACTCGCTGGTGGCACGGCTGAGGGAGGCGGTGCGCCCGGGTGCGGCGCTCGGGGAGGTCATGCCTCCCAGTCTATTCGCGCCGCGTCACCGACCCAGGGCGGACCTCTACTCGCGCGAAAGCGCCACCGCGGGGTCGGCCGACGGTGCGGGGAGGGAGGCGAGCGCCTCGAGGAACGCGGTCGTCTCCTCCTCGGTGCCGGCGCTGACGCGGAGGTGGTTCGGGATGCCGACGTCGCGGATGAGCACGCCGCGGGCGAGCAGGCCCTCGAACACGGCGGCCGGATCCGCGACGCCGCCGAAGAGGACGAAGTTGCTGCCGGTCGTGTACGGGCGGTAGCCGAGGGCGCGCAGTCCGTCGATCATCCGGTCGCGCTGCACGATGATCTCGCCGACCATGGCGAGCATCTCGTCGGCGTGAGCGAGGGCGGCGGTCGCGGCGGCCTGGGTGAGGGCCGACAGGTGGTACGGGAGGCGGACGAGGCGGAGCGCGTCGATCACCGCGGGGTCGGCGGCGAGGTAGCCCAGGCGGACACCGGCGAAGGCGAAGGCCTTGCTCATGGTGCGGGACACGAGCAGGCGCGGTCGCCCGGGGAGGAGGCTCAGCGCGGTGGGCGCGCCCCTGCCGGCGAACTCGGCGTACGCTTCGTCGACGACGACGATGCCGTCGGTCGCGTCGTAGACCGCCTCGATCACGGCGAGGTCGAGCGGCGTCCCGGTCGGGTTGTTCGGCGCGCAGAGGAAGACGATGTCGGGCCGGGCCCGGCGCACCTGCTCCGCGGCGTACTCGGCTCCGATCTCGAACTCCGCCTCGCGCGGAGCGGGGATCCACTCCGCTCCGCTCCCCGACGCGAGGATCGAGTACATCGAGTAGGTGGGCGCGAACCCCAGCAGCGAGCGCCCGGGACCGCCGAACGCCTGAAGGACGTGCTGGAGCACCTCGTTCGATCCGTTCGCAGCCCACACGCCTTCCGCGGTGAGCCCGTGACCGAGGTAGCCGGCGAGGGAGTCGCGCAGCTCTCGGAACTCGCGGTCGGGGTACCGGTTGACGGTGCGCAGCGCCTCCGAGACCCGCCCGACGATGTCGGCGATCACATCGTCCGGGACCGGGTGGGTGTTCTCGTTGACGTTGAGGGCGACGGGCACGACCGCCTGGGGTGCGCCGTACGGGTGCTTGCCTCGGAGGTCGTCGCGGAGGGGCAGGTCGTCGAGAGTCGTCACCAGGGAATGGTAGCGAAGCGCCCGACGCGGACGACCGGGCAGCCCGGCTCAGCGAGCGGTGTCGTACTCGGCCGGGACGGCGAGGCGCTGCCCGGGCTCGACGCCCGCGCTCGAGAGCTGGTTGAGGGAGAGGATGTCGTCGACCACGTCGCGCGGGTCCGCCTGCGGGGCGAGCTCCTCGGCGAGCAACCAGAGCGACTCGCCCGCGTGGACGGTGACGTACTGGAACTCGACTGCAGCGGCGTCGCTCGACGCGACCGCTCCACCGCCGTTGAGCCCGAAGGCGAAGGCACCCGCGACGATCGGCAGGGCTCCCAGAGCGGCCACCACGGCGCGGCCGCGGCGCGTGAGGCGGAGACGGGTGCGGACGATCCGCGCCTCGCCGAACGCGTTCATCGGCTCGGAAGCGGACGGCAGGACCTCGACGGGCCGGGCCGCGGACGAGCGCTGCAGCGGGCGGGAGGTGAGCTGTGCGGTCATGGGATCGCTCCTTTCAACAGGGATTCGGAGAGGCCCTCGGCCGGGAGGGCCGCCCCGAACGCCTGTACCGAACATATCTTCGAACAGCGGAGCGGTCAAGGGACCGTTCCGGCTGATCCGCGTGCGGACTTGCGCGCGACACACTCGAACGAATGTTCCGAGTCGGGAGTTCCGGCGGATACAGTTTCGAGAGCCTGGTCGTAGTACAGCAGCGACCACCGACATTCCTTGTCGGGTCGCGACCGGGCGGGCGCGCACGCGGCGTGCGCACCGGGAAGAGGGAGCATCGTGAGCGACGCGCAGAGGGCCGGGACCCCGGCCGCCAAGACGAAGGCGGCCGCAGGCCGGCGCCGGAAGAGCCTGAGCGCCAAGCAGCTCGCGATCCTCGACGCGATCCAGCGCTCGGTGTCGAGCCGCGGCTACCCGCCGAGCATGCGCGAGATCGGCGACGCGGTCGGCCTCGCCTCGCTGTCGAGCGTCACCCACCAGCTCAACCAGCTCGAGCTCAGCGGCTACCTGCGCCGCGACCCGAACCGGCCCCGCGCCCTCGAGATCCTCATCGACGTCCCCAGCTCGACGGAGGACGACGGGTCGTTCGAGTCGACCGCGACGGTCGGCGACGCGGCGATGGTCCCCCTCGTCGGCCGGATCGCGGCGGGCGTGCCGATCATGGCCGACCAGCAGATCGACGAGGTGTTCCCGCTTCCCCGGCAGCTCGTCGGCAAGGGCGAGCTCTTCATGCTCAAGGTCGTCGGCGAGTCGATGATCGACGCCGCGATCTGCGACGGCGACTGGGTCGTGGTCCGCTCGCAGCGCACCGCCGAGAACGGCGAGATCGTGGCGGCCATGCTCGACGGCGAGGCCACCGTCAAGGTGCTGCGCCAGCGCGACGGCCACACCTGGCTGCTGCCCCGCAACTCCAACTTCGAGCCGATCCTCGGCGACGAGGCAGAGGTGCTCGGGAAGATCGTGGCGGTCCTGCGCTCGGTCTGACACCGGGCGTGCAGGAGGGGCCCGACCGGCGTGCAGCCGGCCGGGCCCCTCCTGCGTTCGACGGGCACCGGCGATCGGGGCGCGCGCCCCTCCGTCGCGGTCACGGGAAGGCGGAGGAGGGCCGCCGAAACCCCGTCGCCGAACCCTCCGGCCGCCGCCGGTCGGTGGTGCGGGTCGCCGCACCCCCTCCCGGATGCGCCGAGCGCCCGCCTCCCTGACGGGGAGACGGGCGCTCGGGTGGTGGCGATCAGGCCTGGACGGCCGCGCGCGGAACCGCGAACTCGGTGAGCGAGCCCGCCAGATCGGCGTGCACGAGGGCGACCACGTGGGTGCCGCCCTCGACGTACTGCGTCGACAGGATCCGGCCGCTGCGGTGCAGATGCGAGATCACGTCGCCACGGTCGTACGGCACGAGCAGGTCGATCTCGACGTCCGGCTCGGGCAGGATCTCGGCGATCCGCGCCTCCAGCTCGTCGATGCCCTCGCCGCTGCGCGCCGACACGAAGACCGCGTCGGGAGCGAGACCGCGCAGCACCAGCCGCGTGCCCTCGTCCACCAGATCGGCCTTGTTGAAGGCGATGATCTCGGGGATGCTGCGGGCGCCCACCTCGCCGATCACGTCGCGCACGGTGGCGATCTGCCCGGCCGGATCGGGGTGGGAGGCGTCCACGACGTGGACGATCACATCGGAGTCCGCGACCTCCTCGAGCGTCGACCGGAAGGCCTCGACGAGCTGGTGCGGAAGCGCTCGCACGAAGCCGACCGTGTCGGCGAGCGTGTAGAGGCGCCCGTCCTTCGTCTGGGCCTTGCGAACGGTGGCGTCGAGGGTCGCGAAGAGCGAGTTCTCGACGAGGACGCCCGCGTGCGTCATCCGGTTCAGCAGGCTCGACTTGCCGGCGTTCGTGTACCCCGCGATCGCCACCGAGGGGACGGCGTTGCGCTTGCGGTTCGCGCGCTTGGCCTCGCGGGCGGGCTTCATCGCCGTGATCTGCTTGCGCAGGCGCGCCATGCGGGTGTGGATGCGGCGACGATCGAGCTCGATCTTCGTCTCACCCGGACCGCGCGAGCCCATTCCGGCTCCCGCGCCCACCTGGCCGCCGGCCTGGCGGGACATGGACTCGCCCCAGCCGCGCAGTCGCGGGAGCAGGTACTCGAGCTGCGCGAGCTCGACCTGCGCCTTGCCCTCACGGCTCTTCGCGTGCTGGCTGAAGATGTCGAGGATCACCGCGGTGCGGTCGATCACCTTGACCTTCACCACGTCCTCCAGCGCACGCCGCTGGCTCGGTGCGAGCTCGGTGTCGGCGACGACCGTGTCCGCGCCGAGGGCCGCGACGAGCCCCGCGAGCTCCTGGGCCTTGCCCTTGCCGAGGTAGGTGCTCGGATCGGGGTGCGGGCGGCGCTGGAGCAGGCCGTCGAGGACCGTCGCTCCCGCCGTCTCCGCGAGCGCGGCGAGCTCGTGCAACGAGTTCTCCGCGTCCTCCAGCGAATTCTGCGAGTACACGCCGATGAGCACGACGTTCTCCAGGCGCAGCTGGCGGTACTCGACCTCCGTGACGTCCTCGAGCTCGGTCGAGAGGCCGGCGACGCGTCGCAGCGCCTGCCGGTCGTCGCGGTCGAACTGCTCGCCGTCGCTGTTCTCGCCCTCGTGGCCGGCGCTCTGCAGCGCCTGGGCTCCACCCGCGACGAAGCGCGAGTACCCTGCCGAACGCGACTGCGCGTTCGCCAGGACCCTCGAGACGACGTCCACGGCCTCGGTCGTGTCGGTCTCGTTCAGGTCTTCCGTCATCCGGATAACACTAACTCCTCAGGTCTTGATAGGTTCACTTCTCATGGCCGCCGAGCACTACTTCTCGAGTACTCCCGACGGCGACCTCCGGCCCCGCAGGATCCAGGCCCGCCTGGCCGGCCGCGACCTCGAGGTCACGACGGCAGGAGGGGTGTTCAGCCCCGGTCACGTCGATCTCGGCACACGCGTCCTGCTGGACGCGGTGCCCGACGCCCCCGCTGACGGGGACCTGCTGGACCTCGGCTGCGGCTGGGGCCCGATCGCCCTCGCGCTCGCCCTCGCCTCCCCCGACGCCCGGGTGTGGGCGGTCGACGTCAACCAGCGGGCGCTCGAGCTGGTCCGTCGCAACTGCGAGGAACTCGGCGTCCTTAATGTCAACGCCGTGCTGCCCGAGGATGTTCCCGACGACGTCCGCTTCCGCACCGTGTGGTCGAACCCGCCGATCCGCATCGGCAAGGAGGAGCTGCACCTCCTGCTCGAACGCTGGCTGCCGCGGCTCGAGGAGGGCGCGGACGCCTGGCTCGTCGTGCAGCGCAACCTCGGCTCCGACTCGCTCCAGACCTGGCTGGGCGCCGCGTTCGCCGGGCGGCTCGACGTGGAGCGCGTCTCCTCGGCGAAGGGCTTCCGCGTGCTGCGGACGACCCGCCTGGCCTGACCGGGTCCTCAGTCGATCCGGATCGTCCCGGTGAAGACGAGGTCGGCCGGGCCGGAGAGCCCGACGTGCTCGCCCTCCTCCGCCGCGAACATCGTCACGCCGAGCGTGCCGCCCGGGACCTCCACGCGCCAGGCCTGCGGAGCGCGCGCTCCCGCCCAGTAGCGCACCGCCAGTGCCGCCGCCGCGGCACCCGTGCCGCAGCTCAGGGTCTCGCCGCTGCCGCGCTCGTGCACGCGCATCCGGATCCGCCCGATCCCGTCGTGGACCAGGGGCTCGCCGGGAACCACGAACTCGACGTTCGCGCCGTCCTCGAGCTCCGGGTCGAGCTGCGGGATGTAGGAGAGGTCGGCGGAGTCGAGCTCCTCGTCGATGCTGAGGGCGACGACCACGTGCGGATTGCCGAGGTCGATCCCGAGACCGGGGCGCGCGACCTTGAGCTCCTTCGCCCGCACCAGGGGCTCGCCGCCCGCCAGCTCCCAGCGGCCGAGGTCGACCTGGAACCCGGCACCGCTGCGGGTGACGTCGCGGACGCCGGCGCGGGTGCCGATCGGCAGGGTGTCGCCGGGCTCGAGCGCCGCGAGGCCGCCCGCGAGCAGGAACGCGGCGTAGACGCGGATGCCGTTGCCGCACATCTCGGCGATCGAGCCGTCGGCGTTGCGGTAATCCATGAACCACTCCGCCTCGCTCTCCTCGGCCAGAGCCGCGGCGCCCTCCGGGATCGCGCGGGAGCGGACGGCACGGATGACGCCGTCGGCGCCGACGCCGAAGTGGCGGTCGCAGATCATCGCGATCTGCGCGGGCGAGAGGTCGACCTCACCGTCCGGGTCGCTGAAGAGCACGAAGTCGTTGCCGGTGCCCTGGCCCTTGGTGAAGTGCAGCTCGATCGTCATGGCGCACAGCCTAGCGAGGAGCGGGAGCGGCGGCCTGGGCGGCGGCGTGCGCCCGCGACACCAGGTCCGGCGCGTCGTACGGGAGCCGGTGGGCGCCGGCGTAGCGCCGGAACCAGCTGTTCTGCCGACGTGCGTAGCGGCGCGTGAGCGCCTGCGTCGCCGCGATCGCCTCCTCCTCGCGGAGGACGCCGGCACGCTGGGCGAGCGCCTGGGCGTACCCGATGGCCCGCCCGGCTGTGACGCCGCGCTCCAGGCCGAGGGGGACGAGCCGCTCGACCTCGTCGAGCATCCCGGCCGCCCACATCCGCTCCACCCGCCGGTCGAGGCGCTGCACCAGCTCCTCCCGCGGAGCCTCGAGGAACAGGACAGAGGCGGGGCGCCACGGAACCGGCTCGTCGGACATCAGCGCGCTGTGCGTGCTCCCGCCGGTGAGCTCCGCGATCTCGAGCGCGCGGACGATGCGCCGGGCGTTGTGCGGACCGATCCGCTCGGCCACTCCGGCGTCGATCCGGCGCAACCGCTCGACGAGGGCGCCCAGGCCCTCCCGCTCGGCGGTCTCCTCGAGCCGGCGCCGGACGGCCGGGTCGGTGCCCGCGAACGAGAACTCGAAGACGACGCTGGAGACGTACAGACCGGAGCCTCCGACGAGGATCGGCGTCGCCCCGCGCGCCAGCACGCTCTCGATCACGCGCCGCGCCTCGCTCTGGTAGCGGGCGACCGACGCCTCCTCCGTCACGTCGAGGACGTCGAGCAGGTGGTGCGGGACGCCCCGACGCTCGTCGGCGGGCAGCTTCGCGGTGCCGATGTCCATCCCGCGGTAGAGCTGCATCGCGTCGGCGTTCACGATCTCAGCGGCGCCGCCGTCCTGCCGGATCGCCTCGGCGAGCTCGAGCGAGAGGTCGGACTTGCCCGTGCCGGTCGCGCCGACGACCGCGATGAGCTCCGGCGCGGTATCGGGGGCTCCGGTCTCAGCGCTCGCCATCGAGGGCGTCGTAGATCGGCGTCGTCAGCGTGCCGGCGTCGCGCACGCGCAGCGACGGCAGGCCCAGCGAGACCCGGGGCGCCCCGCTCCCGCCCGGGGCGGCCGGAACTCCGCAGGACTCGGTCTGCGCCCGGTCCCAGGCGTCGCCCGCGCGGGTGTGGCGGATGCGGAGCGGCGCGCCGTCGGGCGAATCCGCCAGGAGGTAGAAGGGGGCGGCACGGGTGACCCGGACGGAGACCACGTCTCCGGGACGCGGCTGCTCGGAGCCCTCGGGCACGTCGAAGTGCACCAGACGGCTGTCCTCGGCGCGTCCGCTCAGCCGGTGCGTCTCCGTGTCGCGACGGCCCTCGCCGGTCGCGACGAGGACCTCGACCTCTCGGCCGACGACTGCGCGGTTCTCCTGCTCGCTGATCGCGTCCTGCAGGGCGACGAGCCGCTCGTAACGCTCCTGGACGACCGCCTTGGGGATCTGGTCGGGCAGCGTCGCGGCCGGGGTGCCGGGCCGGATGGAGTACTGGAAGGTGAAGGCGGAGGCGAAGCGGGCCGCCTCGACCACCCGCAGGGTCTCCTGGAAGTCGGCCTCCGTCTCGCCGGGGAAGCCCACGATGATGTCGGTGCTGATCGCCGCGTGCGGGATGCGATCGCGCACCCGGTCGAGGATCCCGAGGAACTTCTCGGAGCGGTAGGAGCGGCGCATCGCCTTGAGGACGCGGTCGGAGCCGGATTGGAGCGGCATGTGCAGCTGCGGCATCACCGCCGGCGTCTCGGCCATGGCGTCGATCACGTCGTCGGTGAAGGCCGCGGGATGGGGGCTCGTGAAGCGGATCCGCTCGAGCCCGTCGATGGTGCCCGCCGCGCGGAGCAGCTTCGAGAACGCCTGGCGATCGCCGAACTCGACGCCGTAGGAGTTCACGTTCTGGCCGAGAAGGGTGACCTCGATCGCGCCGTCGTCCACGAGCGCCTGGATCTCGGCGAGCACGTCGCCGGGGCGCCGGTCCTTCTCCTTGCCGCGGAGCGAGGGGACGATGCAGAAGGTGCAGGTGTTGTTGCAGCCGACCGAGATCGAGACCCAGCCGCTGTAGGTCGAGTCGCGCTTCGTGGGGAGCGTGGAGGGGAAGACATCGAGCGATTCGAGGATCTCGAGCTGCGCCTCGTCGTTGTGGCGGGCGCGCTCGAGCAGGCTGGGGAGGGCGCCCATGTTGTGCGTGCCGAAGACCACGTCGACCCACGGGGCACGGTCGAGGATGACGTTCTTGTCCTTCTGCGCGAGACAGCCGCCGACCGCGATCTGCATCCCCTCGTGGCGGCGCTTCACCGACGCGAGGTGGCCGAGGTTGCCGTAGAGCTTGTTGTCGGCGTTCTCGCGCACCGCGCAGGTGTTGATCACGACGACGTCGGCCTCGGCTCCATCGGCGGACACGTAGCCCGCCGCCTCGAGCGAACCGCTCAGCCGCTCGGAGTCGTGCACGTTCATCTGGCACCCGAACGTACGGACCTCGTAGGTCCTCGGCCGGGTCTCGGCGACGGGCGACGGGGCGGTACCGAGCGTGCTCATGGTGTGGGATTCTACGCTCCGGTCGGACCGCTCCCGGGCCGCCGTGTCAGCGGAAGCGGACGCTCGACCCCGGCTTCCGGATCGTCTCGCGGACGACGCGCTGCACGAGTCCGCCGGCGTAGCCGCGGCGCGCGAGGAATCCCGTGAGTCGGCGCTCGGCGACCTCGTCGGAGAGCGAGCGCAGGCTCGGCAGGCGCTTGCGCGCGAGCTCGAGCGCCGTGCGGTACTCGTCGTCGCCGTCCAGCTCGTCGAGCGCTGACGCGATCGCCTCGGGGTCGATCTTCCGCGCGCGCAGCTCCTGCTGGATGGAGGAGCGGCCGAGCTTCTTGCGGTCGCGGAGCGAGACGACCAGCTGCTCCGCCATGCGGAGGTCGTCGAGGTAGCCGAAGCGCGTGAAGCGCTCGAGGATCTCGAGGGCGTCCTTCTCGGCGACGCCCTCCGTGTAAAGGCGCGCCTCGACCTCGGCGACCGAGAGGCTCTTGCGGGAGAGCCCCCGTACGATCCGATCCGCGACCTGCTCGGGATCGATCTCCTCCGGGATCTCGATCGCGTCGTCGTCGTCCTCGTCGTCCGCGTTCTCGACGAACGCCGGCGCGCGCCGGGCGACATGAGCCGAGAGCTCGGCGATCCGCTCGGAGGCCGGAGACGCGGCGCCGCCGACGGCCGAGCCTCCCGACTCTCCTCCGACCGTCCCGGGCGCACTGGTACGCGGCGTCCCGGCTCCGGACGGCTCCGGAAGCGACCCGGCCCCGTCGGCGGCCGGCGCCGCCGGAGCCCAGCCCTCGTCGCCCGCCGCACCCCGGTCGACCCAGGGCAGGAAGGCCACGGGGCGGCCCTTCGCCCCCTCCGCGGCCTTCTCCGCCACGGGCTAGGCGCCCTTGCGCACGGGCTGCTTGGTCTCGATCGCGACCGGCGCGGCCTCGACGGCCGCGTTCGGGTCGACGATCACGCCGAGCTTCACCAGGATGCGCTTCTCGATCTCAGCGGCCACATCGGCGTTGTCGATGAGGAACTGGCGCGCCTTCTCCTTGCCCTGGCCGAGCTGGTCGCCATCGTAGGTGTACCAGGCGCCCGACTTGCGGACGATCTCGTGCTCGACACCGAAGTCGATCAGGCTGCCCTCGCGGGAGATGCCGACGCCGTAGAGGATGTCGAACTCGGCCTGCTTGAAGGGCGGGGCCATCTTGTTCTTCACGACCTTGACGCGGGTGCGGTTGCCGACCGCGTCGGTGCCGTCCTTCAGCGTCTCGATGCGGCGGATGTCGAGGCGGACCGACGCGTAGAACTTGAGCGCCTTGCCGCCCGCCGTGGTCTCGGGACTTCCGAAGAAGACGCCGATCTTCTCGCGCAGCTGGTTGATGAAGATCATCGTGGTGTTCGTGGTGTTCAGTCCGCCGGTCAGCTTGCGCAGCGCCTGGGACATGAGGCGCGCCTGCAGGCCGACGTGGGAGTCGCCCATCTCGCCCTCGATCTCGGCACGCGGCACGAGGGCCGCGACGGAGTCGATCACGATGAGGTCGATCGAGCCCGAGCGCACGAGCATGTCGGCGATCTCGAGCGCCTGCTCTCCGGTGTCGGGCTGCGACACGAGGAGGGAGTCGATGTCGACGCCGAGCTTCTTGGCGTACTCGGGGTCGAGCGCGTGCTCCGCGTCGATGAAGGCGGCGATGCCGCCGTTGCGCTGCGCGTTCGCGATCGCGTGCAGCGTGAGGGTTGTCTTTCCGGAGGACTCGGGGCCGTAGATCTCGACGATGCGGCCGCGGGGGAGCCCGCCGATCCCGAGCGCGACGTCGAGCGCGATCGAACCGGTCTGGATCACCTCGACGGGAGCGCGGTCGTCGCTTCCAAGGCGCATGACGGCGCCCTTGCCGAACTGGCGGTCGATCTGGGCGAGTGCGGTCTCGAGGGACTTCTCGCGGTCGGAGGAACTGGGCATGGCCGTCTCGCTCTCGTGTTCGTGGTGGTGTCGCCTACAGGCTGTCGCGACATGCCGGTGGCTGTCGGAGTGACAGTGCCGGCCGGCTGCGACAAGGCGGTGAAGCAGGTCCGTTCAGGTGTCTCCGACGGTACGCCCGACCACCGACATCGGGGCCGAGCGAGAGCGACTCCGTGGAGACGGGGCCGTTCCTGCTTCTGTGGAGGAGCCTAGACCCGTTCGAACACGGATTCGAGCACGAGCCGTCGGCGTGTCGAACACGGCTTCGGCGACGGGAGCGTCAGCGGTGGCGCTTCCGCGGATCCACGCCGTGCCACCGGGCCTCCGGGACGTCGTTGGCGCGGCAGAGGGCGAGCCAGACCTCGCGCGGCTCCGCTCCGTCCGCGAGGGCGCGCTCGGCTGTGCGGCCCCCGAGCTCGGTCAGCACGAGGTCCGAGACCAGGACACGGGCGTAGGCGCCGCCGAACTCGTCGTCCACCAGCTGCCGGAACTCGCTCAAGCGCATGCGTCCACGGTAGCCGCTGCCCGGAGGCCGCACTCCCCCGGGAACGCCGAAGGGCGCCCGGCCGGAGCCTGGGCGCCCTTCGCGTGGAGCGGGTGCGGTGAGTGGAGGGGACGGGGGCCGACTACTGCGTGACGAGGTCCGCGTCGAAGCCGGCGACCATATCGGCCGGGATGGTGTCGGGGATGGTGTCGATGCCCTCGATGACGGCGAGACGATCGCCGACCTCGCGCATGATCACCGAGATGGGGGTGTCGAGGGCGTCGGCGACAGAGGCGAGGATCTCCGAGGAGGCCTCCTTCTGACCGCGTTCGACCTCGCTCAGGTAGCCGAGCGCAACGCTCGCCTTGCTCGCCACCTGACGGAGCGTACGACCTTTCTGCAGGCGAAAGTCCCTGAGGACATCGCCGATCTCCTGACGAACTAGAACCACTGGACCCTCCTTCTCCACGTCAACCGCATGTCGTGCACCTGCACCGCGAGCACGAGCGCCGGAGATTCCGGAGCGGGTGATCGGGGGGCTGGGACGAGAGAACCGGATAGCTGTTCACTACCCGGTTCGTATGGTGTCGACTCTAATACCGGATGACTGGACTTTGCGTGTGAGCGACACCAGTTGTAACCGGGCCGCAATGCGGCGCATTCCGATTCCCGGAGGGCCCTCGCTGGGTATCCGCCTCATGCCCCCCGGGAGATCAGCTCCGCGCCGAGGGCGAGGGCCGCGTCGACCGAGGCGGCGCGGATCGCGGCGCGGTCGCCGTCGAACCGGTGCTCACGGACGAGCTCGTCCTCGCCGAGGACGGCCGCCACGAAGACGGTGCCGACGGCCGTGTCCCCCTGCGGATCCGGACCGGCGACCCCCGTGGTCGCCAGGCCGAGCGTCGGACGCCCGTCGGCTGCGAGCCGCGAGGACGCTCCGCGCGCCATCTGCACGGCGACTCCGGGATCGACGGGACCCCGCTCGCCGAGGACGCGCGCGTCGACCCCGAGGAGCCGGTCCTTGAGGTCGGTGGCATAGCTCACCACTCCCCCGCGGTACACGGCGGAGGCGCCGGGCACCTCCACGAGGGCGGAGCTGAGCGCGCCGCCGGTGAGGGACTCCGCGACGGCGAGGTCGACACCCCGCCGCCGGAGCTCGGCGATCAGCTGCGCGGCCGTCACCGCGTCGACCGGGCGGCCCGGCTCTGGCGGGCGGCGTCGGCGAGGTAGTCGATCCCGGTGGCGACCGTGAGCACCACCGCCGCCGTCATCGTGATGCCGTTCAGCCAGTGGACCCACTCGCCGAGGACGGCCCAGAGCGGCAGCAGAGCGAGGGAGATCGCGATCGACTGCACGATCGTCTTGAGCTTGCCGCCCCGCGACGCGGGGATCACCCGGTCCGAGAGCACGGCCATCCGGAACACGGTGATGCCGATCTCGCGCACCAGGATGACGATCGTCACCCACCACGGCAGCTCCGCGAGGATCGAGAGCCCGACGAGCGCCGCGCCGGTGAGCACCTTGTCGGCGATCGGATCCAGGAGCTTGCCGAGATCGGTCACGAGGCCCCGGCTCCGGGCGATGTGCCCGTCGATGCCGTCCGTGGCGATCGCGACGATGAAGAGGAGCGCCGCGGCGATCCGGATCCCGCCGTCCTGCCCCCCGTCGGCCAGCAGGAGCCAGAAGAAGACGGGCGCCAGCAGGATCCGGACGACCGTGATCGCGTTCGGCAGGTTCCAGTTGCCCGACGCGGCCGGAGCCGGTGCGGTGGGGTGGGTCATCGTGCTCCGCCGTTCCTCGCAGTGCGGGCGACCGGGACGGTCACTCGCGTCCCGTCAGCGTCCAGGCGTCCTCGCCGGACCCCTCGTCGTCGTCGTGGTAGTCGGTGGCGGCGGGCCCCGTCGGCTCGGCCAGCGGATCCGCGTACGGGTCCGGGGCGACCGAGGACGGCGCGGCCGGCCCCTCGCCCGGGTCCTCGCCGCGCATCCGCGCGAGGACGCCCGGCAGCTGCTCGGCGGTGACCAGCACGTCGCGGGCCTTCGACCCCTCGGAGGGGCCGACGACCTCGCGCGACTCGAGCAGGTCCATCAGTCGGCCGGCCTTGGCGAAGCCGACGCGGAGCTTGCGCTGCAGCATCGAGGTCGAGCCGAACTGCGTGCTGACGACGAGCTCGGCCGCCGCGACCAGCAGCTCGAGGTCGTCCCCGATGTCGGAGTCGATCTCCTTGCGCTGCGCCTGCACGGTGATGTCCTGGCGGTACTCGGGCTGCGCCTGACGGGTGACGTGCTCGACGACCTTCGCGATCTCGTCCTCGCGGACCCAGGCGCCCTGGACGCGCATCGGCTTGTTGGTGCCCATGGGGAGGAAGAGGCCGTCGCCCTGCCCGATGAGCTTGTCGGCTCCCGGCTGGTCGAGGATGACCCGCGAGTCGGTCACGCTGGTCACCGCGAAGGCGAGGCGGCTGGGCACGTTCGCCTTGATGAGGCCGGTCACCACGTCGACGCTCGGCCGCTGCGTGGCCAGCACGAGGTGGATGCCCGAGGCGCGCGCGAGCTGGGTGATGCGCACGATCGAGTCCTCGACGTCGCGCGGGGCGACCATCATCAGGTCGGCGAGCTCGTCGACCACCACGAGGAGGTACGGGTACGGCTTGAGGACGCGGCTGCTGCCCGCGGGGAGCTTGATCTCGTCGGCGCGGACGGCCGCGTTGAAGTCGTCGATGTGGCGGAACCCGAACGACGCCAGGTCGTCGTAGCGCATGTCCATCTCCTTCACGACCCACTGCAGCGCCTCGGCGGCCTTCTTGGGGTTCGTGATGATCGGAGTGATCAGGTGCGGCACTCCGCCGTAGATGGTGAGCTCCACGCGCTTGGGGTCGATCAGGACCATGCGCACGTCCTGCGGGCGCGCGCGCATCAGCAGGCTCGTGATCATCGAGTTGACGAAGCTGGACTTGCCGGAGCCGGTGGAGCCGGCGACCAGGAGGTGCGGCATCTTGGCGAGGTTCGCCACGACGTAGCCGCCCTCGACGTCCTTGCCGACGCCGATGGTCATCGGGTGCGTGGACGTCGTCGAGGCCGGCGAGCGGAGGACGTCGCCCAGCGAGACGATCTCGCGGTCCGTGTTGGGGATCTCGACGCCGATCGCGCTCTTGCCCGGGATCGGGGAGAGGATCCGGACCTCGTTGCTGGCGACGGCGTAGGAGAGGTTCTTGCTGAGCGCGGTGACGCGCTCGACCTTGACGCCGGGGCCGAGCTCGATCTCGTAGCGGGTGACGGTCGGGCCGCGGGAGAAGCCGGTGACCGTCGCGTCCACGTTGAACTGCTGCAGCACCTCGGTGATGGCGCGGACCATCTCGTCGTTGGCCGCCGAGCGCGCCTTGGAGGGCGTGCCCGTCGAGAGGGCGGCCGCCGAAGGGAGGCGGTACGGCGCGTCGTCCTCGAACGAGGAGTCGAAACCGGCGGTCGGGTCCGCCTCGGCGAGGGGCGCGATCGGGCCGGTCTCGATGACGGGCGGGATCGGGACGGCGGGCGCCACGTCGAGGCGGTCGAGCCGGATGACCTCGGTCGCGTCGTCGTCGACCACGCCGGTCGCGCCGCGGGGAGCGCCCGTCTGCTCGAAGCGGGCGAGCGCCGCCTCGGCGGTCTCGGCCTCGGCCAGCACCTCGGTGGCGTAGGAGCGGGTCGGCGGGTGGGCCTCGTCGTCGCGCTCCTCGAGCGCGGTGTCGAAGCCCTTCGCGCGGCCGCGGGCCGGCGCGGCGCCCTCGATGACCTCGGTGAAGGAGTCGATCGGGAGCTCGGTCTGCACGGTCGGCTCGTCCTCGCGCCCGGACTCGGTGCGCCGCCACCAGGGCAGCTCTCCGCCGTCCTGCTGCGCATCCTCCTCCTGCTCGGCCTCCGCCTTCGCCGCGGCCTTCGCGGCGGCCCGCTCGGCCTTGAGGCGGGCGCGCTCCTCGTCGTCGAGCACGGGGGCGCCGAAGAGGTAGCCGTAGAGCTCCCGCGAGCGCGCGCCGATGCGGTTCGGCGGGGTCTTGGTGATGATGAACAGCGACAGCAGGATCACGAGCGACAGCAGCACGGTCGCGCCGGGGACGGTGGCGATCGCCGCGAGCGGGGCGCCCACCAGCCAGCCGAGGACGCCTCCCGCTGCCGCCATGGTCTCGATTCCCTGGCCGGGCTGCGGCAGGCCGAGGTGCGCGTGGCAGATGCCGGCGGAGGCGACGAGCAGCGTGATGACGCCCACGCCGATCCGCCCGTTGTCGTCGACGGACCGGGGGTGCCGGAAGAGCCAGAGGGAGAAGAGGAGAAGGACGACCGGCAGCACGTAGGCGACCCGGCCGAAGAAGCCGCCGAAGCTCCACGCGTCGAGCACCAGGGCGACCGGGTCGGTCGCGAGGAACCACTCGACGACCGCGCCCGCGACGGCCAGCAGCAGCAGCAGGAAGGGGACGCCGTCGCGGCGCTCCTCCTTCGCCAGCCGCTCGGGACCGAGGGCGCGCGCGGCGCCGCCCGCGAGGTGGGCCAGCGCCATCCAGAGCCGCACGGCGGGGTTGGTGCGCGGGGCGGACTCGAAGGCCACCGCCTTCGTCTCGGCGGCCGCCTTGCCCGAGCCCCGGCCGGATCGCGGCGCGCCGGAGCGCGGAGTCGCGCTGCCGCGCCCGCGCGAGGTCGTCTTGGTACTGGTCGCCATGAGGCCACCGTACCCGCCGCCCCCGTCAGGGCCGGTGACCCGCGCCGCGACGGCCGGCGCCGATCCGCCGCCGGCCGGGAGGCTCAGGCCTCGATGACGAGCGGCACGATCATGGGCCGGCGGCGGTAGGAGGTGTTGACCCAGCGGCCGACGACGCGACGGACGGCCTGCGACAGCGCGTGCTGGTCGCTCGCCCCGTTCCGCACCGCCTCCTCGAGCGCGGCCGCGATCCGCGGCTTGACCTCGTCGAAGACGCTGTCGTCCTCCGCGAAGCCCTTCGCGTGGATCTCGGGGCCGACGACGATCCGCCCCGTGCCCGCCTCGACCACCACGATGATCGAGATGAAGCCCTCCTCGCCGAGGATCCGCCGGTCCTTGAGGTCGGCGTCCGTGATCTCGCCCACCGACGATCCGTCGACGTAGACGAACCCCAGGTCGAGCCGTCCGACGACGGTCGCCCTGCCGTCGAGCAGGTCGATCACGGTGCCGTCCTCGGCGATGATCGTGTTCTCCTCCGCGATCCCGGTCTCGCGCGCGAGCTGCGCGTTCGCGACCAGGTGCCGGTACTCGCCGTGCACCGGCATCACGTTCAGCGGCTTGAGGATGTTGTAGCAGTAGAGGAGCTCGCCGGCCGCGGCGTGCCCGGACACGTGCACCTTCGCGTTGCCCTTGTGCACGACGGTCGCTCCGAGCCGGGTGAGCCCGTTGATGACCCGGTACACCGCGTTCTCGTTGCCGGGGATGAGGCTGGAGGCGAGGATCACGGTGTCGCCCTCCCCCGGCTCGATCTGGTGATCGAGGTTGGCCATCCGGCTGAGGACGGCCATCGGCTCGCCCTGCGACCCGGTGGACATGTAGACGATCCTGTCCTCGGGGACATCGCCCGACTTCTTCATGTCGACCAGGACTCCCGGAGGGACGTGCAGGTAGCCGAGATCCGCGGCGATGCGCATGTTGCGGACCATGGAGCGGCCGAGCAGCGCCACGCGGCGGCCCGTGGCGTGGGCCGCGTCGAGCACCTGCTGCACCCGGTGCACGTGGCTGGAGAAGCTCGCGACGATGACGCGGCGGGTCGCCCTGGCCATGACGCTCTCGATGACCGGGCCGATGTCGCGCTCGCTCGGCGTGAAGCCGGGGACGTCGGCGTTGGTGGAGTCGACCATGAACAGATCGACGCCCTCCTCGCCGAGGCGGGCGAAGGCGCGCAGGTCGGTGATCCGGCCGTCGAGCGGCAGCTGGTCCATCTTGAAGTCGCCGGTGTGCAGCACCGAGCCGGCGTCGGTGACGATCGACACGGCCAGCGCGTCCGGGATCGAGTGGTTCACGGCGACGAACTCGAGCTCGAAGGGCCCGAGGTTCTCGACGTCGCCCTCCTTCACCGTGAGCGTGTACGGCGTGATCCGGTGCTCCTTGAGCTTCGCCTCGACGAGGGCGAGCGTGAGGGTGGACCCGATCAGCGGGATGTCGCGCTTCAGGAGGAGCAGGTAGGGGACGGCGCCGATGTGGTCCTCGTGGCCGTGGGTGAGGACCACTCCGACGATGTCGTCGAGCCTGTCCCGGATGGGCGTGAAGTCCGGGAGGATCAGGTCGACGCCCGGCTGGTCCTCCTCCGGGAAGAGCACGCCGCAGTCGACGACCAGGAGCCTGCCGTCGATCTCGAAGACGGTCATGTTGCGGCCGATCTCGCCGAGGCCGCCGAGGGGGATGATCCGGAGCGTTCCCGGAGCGAGCGGGGCGGGGATGATCACGGGACCGGGCATGCGCCCTCCTTCTCCAGCGGTGCTTTCTCGGGACGTGCCGCTCGGGCTCAGCGGGTGGTGCCGGCGACCTTCGGGAGGGCGCCGCCGGCCGCGGCGTTGCGGTCGGGCCGGAAGTTGCGGAAGTCGACGCCCGGGATGTCGCGGACCAGGCCGAGCTCGTCCTCGATGAGCGCCGCCTCCGACTCCTCCGGGCCGACCAGGGGCAGCCGCACGCGCGGCGAGGAGATGCGGCCGAGGCCGTGCAGGATGTACTTCGCGGCGACGGTCCCGGGGACGTGCGTCATCACGGCGCGCACGAGCGGCTCGAGCTGCTGGTGCGCGCGGGTGGCCGCGTGGAGGTCGCCCGCGTTCACGGCGTCGACGATCGTGCGGTACGGCGCGGCGGCGATGTTCGCGGTGACGCCGATGAGCCCCGTGGCGCCGATGGCGAGCTCGGGGAGCACGTTCGCGTCGTCGCCGCAGAAGTACATCAGGTCGGTCTGGTTGAGCACGCGGCTGACCTCGGAGAGATCGCCCTTCGCGTCCTTCACGGCCAGGATGTTCGGGTGCTTGGCCGCCCGCAGGATCGTCTCGTAGCGGATCGGCACGCCGGTGCGGCCGGGGATGTCGTAGAGGATCACCGGCAGGTCCGTCGCATCCGCGATCATCCGGAAGTGGGTGAGCACGCCCGCCTGCGTGGGCTTGTTGTAGTACGGGGTGACGATCATGTTGCCGTCGGCGCCGGCCTTCTCGCTCTGACGGGCGAGCTGCATGGCGTGGGCGGTCTCGTTCGAGCCGCCTCCCGTGATGATCTTGGCGCGGCCCCCGGCGACCGAGCGGCCGACCTCGACGAGGCGGATCTTCTCCGGGTCGGTCAGGGTGCTGGTCTCGCCCGTGGTCCCGGTGACCACGATGCCGTCCGCGCCCGCTGCGATGCAGTCGTCGATGTGCTTCTCGACACCGGGCCAGTCGACCTCGCCGTCGGCGGTGAACGGGGTGACCAGGGCGACCAGGACCTGGCCGAAGGGATTCTCCGGAGTTGACACGCTGCCAGGGTAGCGGGTCGCCGCCGCGCCGCCGGGAGGAGGTTCCCGGAGCCGCCCGCGCGGACGGCAGCAGGCGGATCGGGCGGGACGGCCCGCTCGTCCTCGCCGGGCGGCGGGCTACGGAGCGACGCGGCCGTTCGCTGTGAAGGCGGCGGCCGTGAGGGGCATCAGCTCCTGGAAGTGCGTCTCCATCTGCTCGGCCGCCATCTCGATCTCGCGCTGCGGGAAGGAGGGGAACGTCGAGTCCTCGCGCTTGGTGCGCAGGGAGAGGAAGTTCATCAGCGAGCGGGCGTTGAGCGTGACGTACATCGACGAGTAGATGTTCAGCGGGAGGACGATCCGGGCGACCTCGCGGGCGACGCCCTCGCCGAGCATCCGCCGGTACGACTCGTAGGCCTGCGTGCTGACGCGGCGCGTCTCCTCGGCGACGAGCTCGGCCTGCTCCGCGGTGCCGGGCTCGAAGGAGTAGGCGCCGGGCTTGCCGACCTGCACGAGGTTGCGGCGGGGGCCGGGCACGTAGAAGACCGGACGGAGCTCGCGGTAGCGGCCCGACTCCTCGTTGTAGGAGGCGATGCGGTGCCGCATGAACTCGCGGAAGACGAAGATCGGCGCCTGCACGTAGAAGGTCATCGAGTTGTGCTCGAACGGCGAGCCGTGGCGGTCGCGCATGAGGTAGTTGATCAGGCCGCGGTCGCGCTTGCGCTGCAGCTCGGCGTCGGACTCCTCGCCGTCGAGCGCCTCGGCGAGCGTCTTCTCGCCCTGGGTCGAGACGCGGGCCGCGAACAGCACGTCGGAGTCGTGGGCGCTCGCGCGGACCAGCTCGACGACGACATCACTGCGGAAGACGGGACTACTCGGGTCTGCGCTGAGGCTGCTCTGTTCGGTCACGGATCGAACCTAGACCACGCTCCGACCGCGGCCGTCGTCACATCCCGAAACAGTCGTCCGCGCAGCGCCCGCGCCGACCTACGCTTCCCTGATGGAGCCCGTGACGATCCTCGCCGCACTGCTCGGCCTCGTCGTGCTGGGCGTCGTCCTCGGGGCTGTCCATCGGGCCCGCTCCGGGCGCGTCGCGAGCGCCCCCTCGCGCCAGGACCCCGCGATCGACCCCGGCGAGCTCGTCCCCGGCGCAGTGCTCGGGACCCGGGCCACAGTCGTGCAGTTCTCGACCGACGTCTGCACGCGGTGCCCTGCAGTGCGACGGATGCTCGGGGAGCTCGCCCAGCAGCGGCCCGGGCTGGCGCACCTCGACGTCGATCTGACGCACCGCCCCGACCTCGCGGCGCGCTTCCGCGTCCGGCAGACGCCCACGCTCCTCCTGCTCGATCGAGACGGAGTGCCGCGCAGCCGCGTCGGCGGCGCTCCGACCCGGGCCGCCCTGACCATCGAGCTCGACCGACTCCAGGAGACATGATGAGCACCCGCTCCCCCTCCACCACCGGCGCCACTCCCCCGTCCGGCACAGTCGATCCCCGCGGCCCGAGGGTCGCCGCCGGAGTCACCGCCGCACTCCTCCTCACGGCCGTGGGCCTCGGGCTCGCGGCCCCGGCCCGGGCCGACCTCGACGGCCGGCTCTCCCAGCCCGGCTTCCTCCTGCTGCTCGCGCTCGCCGCCCTCTTCGCCTGGTCGGCCGCGCGCGGCGTCGGCTCCGGCCCCTGGGCGGTGCTGTTCCGCCGGGTGGTCCGGCCGCACCTGGCACCGCCGCGCGAGTGGGAGGACGCCCGCCCGCCGCGCTTCGCCCAGCTGATCGGCCTGGTGGTGACCGGCACCGGCGTCCTCCTGCACGTCGCCGGCGTCCCGGGATCGGTTCCGGTCGCCGCGGCCGTCGCCTTCCTCGCCGCCTTCCTCAACGCCGTGTTCGGCCTCTGCCTGGGCTGCGAGCTCTACCTCGTGCTCGCGCGGGCCGGCCTGGTCGGGCGCTCGGCCGGCTCCCGGGCGTGAGGCTCTAGGCTGGGTCCGCTTCGCGGGCGGCCCGCGACCGGCTCCGGGAGGCACCATGAGCGACTCATCCGCACGGCACTCCGACCACGACGGGACCACGGACTCCGGCTCGCCGCGACGCGCCGCGCGCACGCCGGGCGAGCACGTGTCGACGCCGTCCGAGCTGCCCTCGGCCCGGCCGGACGCGTCCGCTCCCCGGCTCCGCGTCCTGATCTCGGGCGCCAGCGGGATGATCGGCTCCGAGCTGACCCGCCAGCTGCGCGCCGAGGGGCACGAGATCCTGCGCCTGGTGCGCCACGCGCCGTCGAGCCCGGACGAGTTCCACTGGGCGCCCACCTCGCACATGCTCGACTTCAGCGTGCTCGACCGCGTCGACGCCGTGATCAACCTCTCCGGCGCCTCGATCAGCCGCCTGCCGTGGACCGCGTCCTACAAGCGGGAGATCCTCGACTCGCGGATCCAGTCCACGCAGACCCTCACCGACGCGATGCGGATGTCCTCGACCCCGCCGACGACGCTGATCAACGCCTCCGCGGTCGGCTACTACGGAGACCGCCCGGGCGAGGAGCTCACCGAGCAGTCCTCGCGCGGCGACGGGTTCCTCGCCGACGTCGTCGACCGCTGGGAGAAGGCCGCCCACCTCGCGCCCGAGGCCACGCGGGTGGTCACCGCTCGCACCGGGCTCGTCCTCGGCGACGGCGGCGCGCTCAAGCCGCTCCTGCCCCTGACGAAGCTCGGCCTCAGCGGACCCCTCGGCAGCGGCAACCAGGCCTGGCCCTGGATCAGCCTCTACGACGAGGCCGCGGCGATCCGCCACCTGCTCACGTCCTCGCTCTCGGGCCCGGTGAACCTCGCCGGACCGGTGCCGGCGACCGCGAACGAAGTGATGCGCACCCTCGCCGAGCAGCTGCACCGCCCGTTCAAGCTGGCCGTCCCCGAGAAGATCATCGAGCTCGCGCTGCGCGACGCCGGGCACGAGCTCCTGCTCTCGAGCCAGCGCCTGGTCCCCCAGCGGCTGCTCGACGACGGCTTCGAGTTCCGCCACCGCACGGTCGGCGCGGCGCTGGAGTGGGTGCTCGCCTGATCCCGGCCGCCCGAGCGGTTCTCGCCCGGAGAGCCGCGCTCGAGTCGCGGCCGAGCGGTCAGGCCGGAGCCTCGTGCTCCAGCGCGATGGCCCGGCGGATGGCGCCTCGGGCGCGCTTGCGGTCGCCACTGGCGTCGTAGGCGAGGCCGAGGCGGTACCAGGCACGCCAGCTCCCGGGCTGCGCGTCGACCTCCTCCGCGTACTGCGGGAACAGCGCGTCCGCCTCCTCCCGGAGCGGACGCCCGCTGGCCCGCGAGTCGAGGACCTCCTGCGGCAGCGCGTTCTCGCCCTCCAGCCGACGGGCCAGCTTCTCGGCGCGGAGCCCGAACAGCAGCTCGCGCACGAGCCCCCAGACGCCGACGGCGCCGAGGATCAGCAGGCCGACGCCCATCACGATGCCGGGCACCGTCGCCGCGGCGAAGGCGACGACGGAGTACTGCAGGCAGACGAACAGGTAGAGGGCGAGCAGGACCGCCATCAGGACGACGCCGATGCGGGTCCTCACGGGGTGCTCGTCGCTGCGGCGGCCTGGCCGGACGGAGCCCGGTCGATGACGGGCTGCTCGTCGACCGGCCGCTCGTCGAGAGGCGCGGCGTCGAAGGCGGCGCGCAGGTCGATCAGCGCGTCGAGGCCCACCACCACGCCCGTGGTCGTCCGGACCGCGTCGAGAGCGCGCAGGACGCCCTGCTCGTAGGACGCCTGCGAGGTGGTGTCGTGCCGGATGGTGACCGTCTCGCCGGTGCCGCCGAAGACGACCTCCTGGCGCGCCTCCACTCCGGGCAGGCGGAGGCTGTGGACCGGGACGCTCGCGACCTGCTGGCCGCGGGCCCGCTGGTCGGTGTGCGGAGCCTGCACCGGACCGAGCTCGGCCCGGGCGCGCAGCAGCAGCTCGGCCGTGCGGACCGCGGTCCCGGAGGGCGAGTCGACCTTGCGGGCGCCGTGGGTCTCGACGATCTCGGCGGCGTCGAAGAAGCGCGCGGCCACGGTGGCCAGCGCGGTCGCGAGCACCGAGCCCAGCGAGAAGTTGGGGATGATCACGACGCCGGCCTCCGGCTGCTCGGCGACGCTGCGCCGGAGGGCCGCGATCCGGTCGCCGGTCCAGCCGGAGGTGCCGACGAGCACCTTCCTCCCGTTGGCCACGGCGAAGTCGACGATCTGCTGGCTGACGGCCGGCACGGTCATGTCGACGACGACGTCGGCCGCGAGCATCTCGGCGGGATCGCTCCGCGAGCCGAGCCGCGCGACGAGCGAGAACTCGCTCGACGCCTCGATGAGCGAGCAGGTGAACGAGCCGAGTCGGCCGGACGCGCCGACCACGGCGACGGAGGTAGTCACCGACTCAGCGTAGCCCGCGGCTCAGTACGGCTGGGCCTCGGGCAGGCCGGTGCGCAGCTCCACGGGCAGGTGCGAGAGGTCGTTGTGCACGACGAGCACCGGCGGCTTGCGGGAGCGGACGCGGATGATCGTCAGCCCGCAGTTGGCCTGGTTGAGGCCCAGCCACCGCCAGTCGGGAGCGTCGAACACGTGGCGGACGAACCAGCCGATCACGAAGTTGTGGGTGATGAGGAGGTCGTGGCGGTCCTCGCGCGACGGCGCCAGGAACTCGGCCACCGCGTCCTGCATCTGCGCGTGCCCCGCCTCGATCTCGGCCGCGGTGACGCTGCCGAAGAAGGGCTCGAACGCCTTGGGCATGTCCGGGGTCGGCCCCGAGGGGATGCAGTCGAACAGCAGCGAGGACGGCTGGAGCGGCAGGCTCGGCAGAAGCGTCTGGAAGCGCGCGGCCGTCTCCTCGGCCCGGCGCAGCGGCGAGTGCCACGCTCCGGTGAAGGGGACTCCGCCGAGCCGCTCGGCGATGAGCCTCGCCTGGCGCTCACCACGGGCCGAGAGCGGGCCGTCCGGCATGCCGTGCTCGGCGTCCTGCTGCTCGCCGTGGCGGACGAGGTAGATGTAGTGGGACACGGGGTCCTCCCTGGTGCGGCGCGGCGGTGCGCGGTCAGCGGGCGTTCGACGATCGGATCAGATCGCGGAGGCGCTCTCGATCCCGGCGATCCCGGCGAAGGCCGACTCGTCGACCGCGCCGACGGCCGAGATCGACGACGGCCCCCGGGCCAAGTCTGCCGCGAGTGCCTGGACGTCCTCCGCGCCGACGAGGGCGAGTCGGCGCAGGCTCTCGTCGAGGTCGACGAACTCGCCGAAGGTCAGCTCGGCGCGTCCGAGGCGCGACATCCGGGTGTCGGAGTCCTCCAGCGCGAGCGCCGCCGCTCCCGAGAGCTGGCCGCGGGCGCGGGCGAGCTCGTCGTCGGTGACGCCGTCCTCGGCGAGGCGGTGGAACTCGGTGAGCAGGAGCTCGGCGACCGTCCCCGCCTTCGCCGGGGTGCACGCGGCGTAGAGCCCGAAGAGGCCCGCGTCCGAGTAGGACGGGGCGAAGGAGTAGACGGAGTAGGCCAGGCCGCGCTTCTCGCGCACCTCCTGGAACAGCCGCGAGGACATGCCGCCGCCGAGGATCGAGTTGAGGACGCCCATCGTCATCCGCCGCTCGTCGCCCGCGGCGAGACCGGGGAAGCCGACCAGCAGGTTCGCCTGCTCGGTGGGGCGGTGCACCACCGACAGGGCGCTGCCGCGGGTGTAGGACGCACGGCCGCCGACGCGCCGCTCGACGGGCGGGGCCGCCGTGCCGAGGTCCCAGCCGTCGGCGACGAGGACCCGCTGGAGCAGCGCGACGAGCGCCTCGTGGTCGACGGCGCCGGCGACGGTGATCACCACGTCTCGCGGGCGGTAGGCGGCGCGGTAGTGCGCCCAGACCGCGTCCCGGGTGGCCTCGCCGATGGTCGCGGCGGTGCCCCCGATCGGGCGGCCCAGCGGGTGGTCGCCGAACACGGCCTCGAACAGCTTCTCGCCCGCCACGTCGGCCGGATCGTCGTCCGCCATCGCCAGCTCCTCGAGGATGACCCCGCGCTCGGTCTCGAACTCGTCCGGATCGATCAGGCTCGAGGTCACCATGTCGGCGATCACCTCGACCGCCATCGGGAGGTCGCGGTCCTGGATCTTGGCGTAGTAGCAGGTGTACTCCTTGGCGGTGAGAGCGTTGTGCTCCCCGCCCACGGAGTCGAAGGACACGGCGATGTCGAGGGCGGACCGCTTCTGCGTGCCCTTGAACAGCAGGTGCTCGAGGAAGTGCGTCGAGCCGACGTTGGAGGGCACGGCGGGCTCGCCCGCGGTCGCGGGGCGGCCGGGCCGCTCGTCGCGAGAACCCGCGGCGACCCAGAAGCCGATCGTGGCGCTGCGGGCGCCGGGCACCGATTCGCTGAGGATGCGGACACCGCTCGGGAGGACGGAGCGGCGGACCGTGGATCCGCCTGCGGCCCGGACTGACGTCTCCGGCTGGTCGAGGGGCAGTGCGACTCCGTGATTCATCGTGCCCACCCTAGGCCACCGCGACGGCGGCCCGAGCCGGGCTGTCGCGCCGTGGCGGGAGAGGTGCAGGGGGCGTCGCGGACGGGCGCGGTCAGCGGCGCGCGCGCTCCAGCGCGGCCAGGTGTCCGGGGTCGAGCTCGAGCGAGACCGCGCGCACCAGCGCGTCCACGTCGGCGGGTGAGCGCGGGGCGACCGTCGCGGCGGTCAGCCGCGGCCGGCCGAGCAGCCAGGCCAGGGCGACGGCGGCGGGAGCGGCCGAGAGCTCGGCACCGATCGCGTCGAGGACGGCGAGGACCCGGCGTCCGCGGCGCCCGAGGTGGGCGGCGGCGAGTGCCCCGTCGGGCAGGCGGCCGAGCTCGCGGCGGGTGCGCTCGGCGCCGCGGAGGAACCCGTGGGCGAGGGGGACGGTCGCGAGCAGGGCGAGTCCCTGGCCGGCGGCGACGAGGCCGAGATCGCCCTCCGAGCCGGGCCGCTCGAGCAGGTTCCAGCGGACCTCCGCGCCGGCGAGGCGGGGCAGCCCGTGGGCGGCCAGGACGCGCGCCTCGAACAGCTCCTCCGGGGAGAACCCGGAGGCGACCACCGACCGCACCAGCCCGCGCGCCAGCAGCACGTCGACGGCGCTGAGGAGCTCGTCGAGGCGTCCGGCCCCGTCGGGGCGGACCGCCAGCACATCGAGGCGATCGGTGCGGAGGCGGCGCAGCGCCCCCTCGACACGGTCCACCAGCGCACGCGGCGTCGCGGGCGCGCCGACCGGAGCGGCGAAGCGGCCGATCAGGAGGAAGCGGTCCCGGTCGCGGTGTCCGGCGGGCCAGCCGCCGACGCCCTCCGCGAGGCTCGAGTCGGTGACGACGACGCCGTTGCCGCCCCACGCCGCGTAGCGCTCGAGCAGCGCGGCACCGTCGTCGCGGCCGAGGGCCGCCGCGTCGAGCACGAAGGGGAAGAGGTCGTGGCCGGAGTCGCCCATCGGCCGGCGGCGCGAGGGTGCGACGGCGGTCGGCTCGACGGAGCCGGTCTCGGCGAGGACGCCGCTCGAGGCGGCTGCGCGGGAGACCGCGGGCGGGAGCGGGACGGCACTGTGACGGGGAGCCCGCACGACGGCGCCGGTCCTGTCCCTGGGCACGCCACCACTCTCCCTGCGGCGGCTCGGGTCCCGCCAGGGGAGAGAGTATCCGAGCGCCGTAGCCGCCACTCCGCCGGGTCGCGCACGGTTCACCAGATCGTTACACGGGCGCCGCCGGCGGGGTCGACTCGCGCCGGCGAGCGGTGCGGCGGGCCCCTCCGTGTCGGCCGTCCGGGCTAGATTCGCGACCATGGACTCCGCCGCCCCGACCCCCTCCGAGACCGCCGCCCCGACCTCCGACTCCCCCGAGCGGGAGACGTCCGCGCCCTGGTGGACGAGCGCCGTCGTCTACCAGATCTACCCGCGCTCGTTCGCGGACTCGAACGGCGACGGCATCGGCGACCTGGGCGGCATCCGCTCGAAGCTCGACCACCTCGCCGACCTGGGGGTCGACGTGATCTGGCTCTCGCCGGTCTACCCGTCGCCGCAGCACGACAACGGCTACGACATCTCGGACTACGAGGACATCGACCCGCGGTTCGGGACGCTGGAGGAGTTCGACCTGCTCCTCGCGGAGGCCCACGAGCGCGGCATCCGCATCGTGATGGACCTCGTGGTCAACCACACGAGCGACGAGCACGCCTGGTTCGTCGAGTCCCGCTCCTCGCAGGAGGACCCGAAGCGCGACTGGTACTGGTGGCGCCGCGGGCGCCGCTCGGCCGAGCCCGGCCGCGAGCTCGAGGCGGCCGCCGGCGCCGGCCTCGACGTCGCCGAGCCGAACGGCTGGCGCTCCTACTTCTCCGGCCCGGCCTGGACGCTCGACCCGGCGACGGACGAGTACTTCCTCCACCTCTTCGCGGTGCAGCAGCCGGACCTCAACTGGGAGAACCCCGAGGTGCGGCACGCGGTGCACGCGATGATGAACCGCTGGCTCGACCGCGGAGTGGACGGCTTCCGGATGGACGTGATCAACCTCGTCTCGAAGGACGTCGGAGCCGTCGACGGCGACCAGGGCGGCGCGGGCATCGTCGGAGGGGTGGGTCCGCGGCTCCACGAGTACCTCCGCGAGATGCACGAGGCCGTGTTCGCGCACCGCGAGGGCTCCTTCCTCACCGTCGGCGAGATGCCCGGGGTCACCCTCGAGGAGGCGGTGCTCGTGACCGATCCCGAGCGGCGTGAGCTCGACATGGTCTTCCAGTTCGAGCACGTCGGCATCGACCACGGAGTCGACAAGTTCCACCCGGTGCCGCTGGACCTGGTCGCCTTGAAGGCCAACCTCGCGCGCTGGCAGGACGGCCTGGCCGAGCGCGGCTGGAACAGCCTGTACCTCGGCAACCACGACCAGCCGCGTCTCGTCTCGCGCTTCGGGGACGACGGCGCGCACCGCTACGAGTCCGCGACCCTCTGGGCGACGCTCCTCCACCTCCAGCGCGGCACGCCGTACATCTACCAGGGCGACGAGATCGGGATGACGAACGTCCCGTTCGCCGGCATCGAGGACTTCCGCGACGTCGAGTCCCTGAACTACTGGGCCGAGGCCGTCGGCGAGCGCGGCGAGGACCCGGCGACCGTGCTCGCCGGGCTGCGCGCGCAGAGCCGCGACAACGCCCGCACGCCGGTGCAGTGGGACGACAGCCTCCAGGCCGGCTTCACGACCGGCGAGCCGTGGATCGCGGTCAACCCGAACGCCGCCGAGGTGAACGTCGCCGCCGATCGGGCCGCCGAGCGGTCGGTCTTCGAGTACTACCGGTCGCTGATCGCGCTGCGGCACGCCGACGAGACGGTGCAGCTGGGCCGCTTCGCGCTGCTGGAGCCCGAGCACCCCGCGCTCTTCGCCTTCACGCGCACCGGACCGGGCGAGCTGCTCGTCGTCGGGAACGTGTCCGGTGAGCCGCTCGAGGTGCCGCTGCTCGAGGAGTGGGCGGCTGCCGAGACGGTCCTCGGCAACGTCGCCGGTGCGACCGGGTCGACGCTCGGCCCGTGGGAGGCGCGCATCCTGCGCCGCTGAACCTCGCCGCGCCCCGCTCCGAGCACGGCGCGGGGCGCGGCGCCCGACGGCGGTGGACCAGCGGGCGAGGGCCTCAGGCGGAGACGCGGTCCAGTTGAGCGACGTCGCTGCGGGTCAGCGGGAGCGCGGCCGCCGCGAACAGCGACTCGAGCTCCGCGGCGTTCCGCGCCCGGACGATCGCCGCCGAGACCTCCTGGTGCGAGAGCACCCAGGCGAGCGCGACCACGCCGGGCTCCGTGCCGTGGGCCCCGGCGATCTCGTCGAGGGCCGCGAGCACGCGGGAGCCGTGGCGGCCGACGTAGTCCAGGCCCGCCTCGAACAGGGCCGACTCCGGCTCGTCCGTGCGGCTGCGCAGGGCGCCGGTGAGGTAGCCGCTCGCCAGGGGCAGCCGCGCGAGGGTACCGAGCTCGAGCCGCACCACCTCGGGGGCGACGTCGGTCTCGTAGGTCCGGCGCTCCATCAGGCTGTACTCCGACACGACGGCCGAGAGCGACGGCAGCGCGAACGCGGTCGCCGTCTCGTGCAGCGCCGTGATCGCGGCTCCGCTGAAGTGCGCGGCGCCCAGGGCGCCGACCGAGCCGTCCGCCAGGAACGGCGCGACCGCCGCCAGGCTGTCGGCGATGGGGATCCCGGGGTCCTCGCTGTCGAACGAGAGCAGGTCGATCCGGGTGCCGAGCCGCTCGAGGCTCCCCTCGATCGCGATGCGGACGTCCTCCGGGGCGAGGCCCGGCGCGTCCGGGTGCCGGCCGACCTTCGTCGCGACCAGCATCCGCTCGCGCAGCCCGCTCTGCTCGAGCCAGCGGCCGATCATGTACTCGCTCCGACCGGTCGCGTAGTGGTCCGCGGTCGAGATCAGGGTGCCGCCGAGACGGCCGAACGCGTCGAGCACCTCGGTGGTGTCGTCGATCCCGGCGGCCCAGCCGAAGACGGAGCCGTCGAGGGCGAGCGGATGCACGGGGAGGCCGGTCCGACCCAGGGTGCGTGAGAGGAGGGGCGTCTCCGGCTCGGTGGCCAGGGGCGTCGGGTCGGTCACGGAGTCCTCCGGTCGGGGCGGTGCGGCGCGGTCCCGCCACCGTACCCCATGCCCCCGCCGACGACGGACGCCCGCCCCACCGGAGTGGGACGGGCGTCACGGTCGTGCAGGAGGGATCAGCTCTCGGCGGGAGCCTCGACCTCGGCCTCCTCGGCCACGACGGGCGCGAGGGACAGCTTGCCGCGGTCGTCGATCTTGGTGATCTGGACGAGCAGCTTCTGGCCGACTCCGAGGACGTCCTCGACGTTCTCGACGCGCTTGCCGCCGGCGAGCTTGCGGACCTCGCTGATGTGCAGCAGTCCGTCCTTGCCGGGGAGGAGCGAGACGAACGCGCCGAACGTCGCGAGCTTGACGACGGTTCCGAGGAACTGCTCGCCGACCTCGGGGTTGGTCGGGTTCGCGATGGCGTTGACCTGCGCACGCGCGGCCTCGGCCGACGGACCGTCGACGGCTCCGATGTAGACGGTGCCGTCCTCCTCGATGGAGATGTCGGCGCCGGTCTCGTCCTGGATCGCGTTGATCGTCTTGCCCTTGGGGCCGATCAGCTCGCCGATCTTGTCGACGGGGATCTGCACCGAGATCACGCGGGGCGCGGTCGGGGCCATCTCGTCGGGCTGGTCGATGGCCGCCGTGAGCACCGCGAGGATCGTGGTGCGGGCGTCCTTGGCCTGCTTGAGCGCGGCGTCGAGCACCGACGACGGGATGCCGTCGAGCTTCGTGTCGAGCTGGATGGCCGTGACGAACTCGGCGGTTCCGGCGACCTTGAAGTCCATGTCGCCGAGCGCGTCCTCGGCGCCCAGGATGTCGGTCAGCGCCGCGTAGCGGGTCTGGCCGTCGACGACGTCGGACACGAGGCCCATCGCGATGCCCGCGACCGGGGCGCGCAGCGGCACTCCGGCGTTGAGGAGCGACAGGGTCGACGCGCAGACCGAGCCCATCGAGGTCGAGCCGTTGGAGCTCAGCGCCTCGGAGACCTGGCGGATCGCGTAGGGGAACTCCTCGCGGCTCGGCAGCACCGGCACGAGGGCGCGCTCGGCGAGGAAGCCGTGCCCGATCTCGCGACGCTTCGGCGATCCGACGCGGCCGGTCTCACCGGTCGAGTAGGGCGGGAAGTTGTAGTGGTGCAGGTACCGCTTCTTGGTGACGGGCGACAGCGAGTCGATCTGCTGCTCCATCTTGAGCATGTTCAGCGTGGTGACGCCCAGGATCTGGGTCTCGCCGCGCTGGAAGATGGCCGAGCCGTGGACGCGCGGGATGACCTGCACCTCGGCGTCGAGCGGGCGGATGTCGGCCAGGCCGCGTCCGTCGATGCGCACGCCGTCGCGGAGGATGCGGCCGCGGACGACCACCTTCGTGACGGACTTGTACGCCGCTCCGACCTGGTTGTAGGCCTCGGCCGAGAGCTGGCCCGAGGCGATGCGCTCGGCGATCTGCTCCTTGACGCGCGCCTTGAGGGCGTCGTCGGCGTCCTGCCGCTCGACCTTGTCGGCGATCTGGTACACGCGGACGAGCTCGTCGTAGCTGAGCTCGGCGACGTTGTCGTAGGTCTCCTGCGCGTAGGGCAGGAACACCGGGTAGTCCTTGACCGGCTTCGCGGTCTCGGCGGCGAGCTTCGCCTGCGCCTCGACGAGTGCGCGGAGGAAGGGCTTGGCGGCCTCGAGGCCCTCGGCGACGACGTCCTCGCTGGGCTTGGTCGCACCCGCCTTGATGAGGTTCCAGGAGGACTCCGTGGCCTCGGCCTCGACCATCATGATGGCGACGTCCGAGGAGCCGTCCTCGTTGGTGACGACGCGGCCCGCGACGGTGAGGTCGAAGACGGCGTTCTCCAGCTGGGAGGCCTTGGGGAAGGCGACCCACTGGTCGTTGCCGGAGCCGTCGGACATGAGCGCCAGGCGGACGCCGGCGACCGGGCCGGAGAACGGCAGGCCGGAGATCTGCGTGGACGCGCTCGCGGCGTTGATCGCGAGGGCGTCGTAGAACTCGTCCGGCGCGATGCTGAGGACCGTGATGACGATCTGGACCTCGTTGCGCAGGCCCTCGACGAACGAGGGGCGCAGCGGCCGGTCGATCAGACGGCAGACCAGGATCGCCTCGGTGGAGGGGCGGCCCTCGCGGCGGAAGAACGAGCCGGGGATCTTGCCGGCGGCGTAGGAGCGCTCCTCGACGTCGACGGTCAGCGGGAAGAAGTCGAAGTTGTCCTTCGGGTTCTTCGAGGCCGACGTGGCCGAGAGGAGCATGGTGTCCTCGTCGAGGTAGGCGGCGACGGCGCCCTGAGCCTGCTGCGCGAGGCGGCCGGTCTCGAAGCGGACGGTGCGGGTACCGTACGAGCCGTTGTCGAGAACGGCTTCGGCGAATGTGATTTCAGGACCTTCCAAGAGGTCTGTCTCCTTAACGTCTGCAGCGGCGCCCCTTCTGGGCGCCGGCGTTCGTCGGAGCAGCGGTCCGGTCAGGAATCGAGACGATCCCACGGCAGGGCTTCGCGCCGTGCCGTCGTGTGGAGGGCGTTCGTGCTGGCCACCAGTAGAAGAGCTCCGGGCTGTCGCGACCTGTGCCGCGAGCGGGACGTGCCGCCTGCGACTCGTGCCGCGGCGGCCCGTGCTCTGTCGCACGCTGCCGCCGTCCGGGACTCCACCACCGAGGACCAGCTTCCTGCCGGCCTGCTCCGTGGCTCGAATCCTGGGTCGACCGGCGGTCGCTTTCGGATTCGGAACCGGTTCATGCTATCAGCCGCGGTGCGGTTCCTCCATGGACCGCGCCGACCCGGCCGGCCCTCCGCCCGTCAGCCCCGCGTCTCGTGCATCAGCAGCTCGACGCGCAGCCCGCCCCTCACCGTCACGATGCGGGCCGGCACGCGGGGCGACCTCCCCGCCTCCGAGAGCCGGGCGAGGGCGGCCTCGACCACGTTCTCGAGACCGCGCGGCACCTGGCCGACGAGCCCCGAGGGGCGCTGGGCCGCGAACAGGCGGACCGGCATCGGAGCATCCACGCGCTCCTCCTCCGCGGTGCGGCGCGGGATCACGGCCGTGACCTCGTCCTCGCCGAGGGCGAGCACCCGCGCGATCTCGTCCTGGTGCGGCCGGGAGTCGGCGAGGCGGAGGAGGGTGTCACCGCGCCGCGACTTCGGACGCAGCTCGTAGTCGTAGTCGTCGAGCTTGCCCGAGCCGCGGTCGTCGGAGGGGAGGGGGTTCGCGTCGCCGCGTCCGAACGGGAAGAGCTTCATGCCTCCATTGTCCAGCTCGCGGCCCCTCCCCCGCTCGCGTCAGGCGGTGCGCCGCATCCGGGCGATCGCCGCGAGCACCAGGACGAGCACGACGGCGACGAAGCCGAGCAGGACCGGGACGGCCGGCAGGAGCGCGAGCGCGGCACCGATCGCCAGGACCGGCACCGCGAGGCCGAGATAGGCGGCGAGGAACACGGCCGCGAGCACCTCGCCGCGGGTCTCGTCGGTGGCGAGCGAGCCGGCGACTCCGAGCGCCAGGCGGAAGAGCAGGCCCACGCCCGCTCCCGCGAGCACCCCGCCGATGATGAAGGCGGACACCGAGACGATCACGGCGCCGGTCGCGACCAGCAGCAGCCCGGCCGTCAGCGCCACGGCCGAGAGGCGGAGCGCCGTCCGCGAGGACAGCCGGATCGAGACCAGCTGCGCGACGGCTCCGGCGGCGAAGACCCCGAAGGAGACCGCGCCCGCCTCGAGGTGGGAGGTCTCGCCGAAGCGCCCGGCGAGGAAGGTCGGCGCCAGCGAGGTGAAGAGGCCGAGCACGGCGAACCCGGCGAACGCGCCGACCGCGGCCGAGAGGAAGACGCCGCGGGAGGCGGCCGGCACGGCCAGGCGCTGCGGACGGTAGGCCGGGAGGACCTCGCGCCGCTCGACCGTCTCGGGGACGAGCGCGACGCCGATCCCGAGGACGACCAGGAGGACGAGGAACACGGCGTACGGGACGACCAGGGGCTCGCGCACCGTCACGGCGAACACCCCGCCGACGAGCGGGCCGAGCGCCAGCCCGCCCATGTTCACGAGGGCGGAGACGGCGCGGGAGGTGCCGGGGCCCTCCTCCGGGCGGGCGACGGCGCGCAGCTCCGAGAGATGGGCGGTGGCCGTCGCGGTGAGCGCGCCGACGCCGAGCCCGGTCAGCAGGCGGGCGAGGATCAGCCCGGGCACGTCCGGCCAGAGCAGGAACACGGCGGCCGCCAGGACCTCGACGAGGATCGACGCGAGCAGGATCCGGCGGCGGCCGAGCCAGTCGCTGACGTGCCCGGCGAGGAAGAGGCTCGCCACGACTCCGACCGCGTACGCGGCGAAGACCACGGTGACGACGAAGGCCGGGAACCCGTCGCGCTGCTGGTAGATCGCGTAGAGCGGTGTCGGCACGGTCGAGAACGCCATCACCGTGAGGAAGGCGACGGCGATCACCCGGAAGCCGTGGCGGTGCGGGAGCTCGCGGCGGTGGACGGACGGGAGGGAGCGCTCGGTGGTGGTCACAGTGTCCACAGTGCTCCGCCCCATCATCCGAGTCCAACGGAGGATCTCGGATGAATTGATCGTCCCTGTTGGATAATGGGCGCATGGACGACCGCCAGCTCGCCGCCTTCGTCGCCGTCGCCGAGGAGCTCAGCTTCACCCGGGCGGCCGCGCACCTGTTCGTCGTGCAGTCGACCCTCTCGGCGAGCATCCGCTCGCTCGAGCAGGAGCTCGGCTCGCCGCTGTTCGCCCGCTCGACCCGGCGGGTGGCGCTCACCGCGGTCGGCGAGGCGCTCCTGCCCTCGGCCCGATCGGCGATCGACAGCCTCGACCGGATGCGCTCGCTCGCGGCCGACGACGCGGCGGGGCTCCGCGGGCGGGTGCGGGTGGGCACCTTCTCCGCCCTCGACCTCGTCGACCTGCCCGGCGCGCTCGGCGTCTTCCGCACCCGGCACCCGCTGGTGGACCTGCTCCTGCGCACCTCGACCACCGGCTCCACCGGTCTCGCCGAGGACCTGCGCCGCGGCCTGCTCGACGCCGCTCTGCTGGCACTGCCGGCGACGCAGCTGCGGGGCCTGGCGGTGACGCGGCTGGTGCGCAGCGACTACGTCCTGCTGGTGGAGAGCGCGCATCCGCTCGCCGCGGCGGGACCGCCCTCTCCGCAGGACCTCGACGGGCTCACCTTCGTGGACACGCCCGCCGGCTTCGGCAACAGGGTCGCCGTCGACCTCGCCTTCCGCGAGGCCGGGGCGTCGCGCCGGGTGGCCACCGAGGTCGCCGATCTGCCGGGGATCCCCCGCTTCGTGCAGGCGGGGCTGGGTCCGGCGATCGTGCCGCGCGCGGGCGTCGAGCCGCTGGAGGGCGTCACGGCCCTCGCGCTCGACTGGCCGGGGCTGGTCTGGGAGCTCTCGGTCTGCACGGCGCCGCGCCCCTCCGCCGCGGTGCAGGCGCTCACGGCCGTGCTGGCGGAGCGCTCGGCCTAGGCCTCAGCCCTCGCGCAGGGGGCCGCGGACGATCGAGTCGCCGGAGTGCTCCGGGTCGTCGTCGAACGGCTCCTGGGAGACGTCCACGAGCGAGTACTCGGCGAGGTCGACGTCGTCGGGCACGGCGAAGACGCCGTCGGTCCCGTCGAGCACGCCGAGGCCTACCAGCCCGGAGGCGTCGGCGGCGAGGAGCCAGACCTCCCGGTACGAGTCGTCCGCGCTCTGCGCATCGAGGTGCACGTGCAGGCGGCGGGCGCCGTCGGCGTCCTCCAGCTCCGCGGTTCCGCTCGCTCCCTGCCAGTCGGGGAGAGCGGCGAGATCAGCGCGCGCCACGACGGCGGCGGCGTCGTCGCTCCGCGAGGCCTGCCACCAGGCTCCGCCCGCGACCCCGATGACGAGCGCGCCGAGAGCTGCCAGAACGGCGCTCAGAGCGCGGGGCCGGCGGCGGCGCGCGGGACGGTGACGTCCCCGGGGAAGGGCGAGCGGAGGCGGCACGGCAGCCGCCGACGACGGCAGGGCGCCGGGCCCGAGGTCGCCGAGGGCGAGCTCCTCGCGGATGCGGTCCCAGACGATCGCGGGCGGCGCCTCCAGCTCGACAGCACGGCTCGCACGGCCCAGGCCCGCGGCGTGGCCGAGCTCGACCAGCTGCCGGGCGCAGTCGGGGCAGTCGCGCAGGTGGGCCTGCTCGGCGTCGCTCGAGTGCTCGCCGAGGGCGAGCAGGGCGAGCTCGTCGGGATCGAGGTGGGTCATGTGCTGCTCACCTCCAGGCGGGAGCGGAGCCGGTCGAGGCTGCGGCGGATGTGGCTCTTGACGGTACCGAGCGGCAGGCCGGTGCGCTCGGCGATCTCGGTGTGGGTGAGGTCCTCGTAGAAGGCGAGGCCGATCACCCGCCGGGGGACGGGATCCAGGCGGGCCAGCTCGTCGGCGATCAGGATCCGCGCCTCGAGGTCGACGGGGGCCTCCCCCTCCTCGACCGGCGTGACGGCGACGAGGGCCTCGGTGAGCCTCCGCTCGCGCGCCCGCGCCTCGTGCGCGTCCGCGATCCTCCTCCGGGAGATCCCGACCAGCCAGGCTCCGAGAGCCGCCCGTCCGGGGTCGAAGCCCGAGCGCGAGGTCCAGGCCGAGACGAACACGCGCTGCACCACGTCCTCCGCGTCGCCGCGGTCGCCGAGCGAGCGCAGCGCCAGCGTGAAGACCAGCGGCGACCAGCGCGAGTAGGCCTCGGCGAGCGCCGCCTCCTCCCCTGCGGCGAAGCGGCGGCCGAGCCGGGCCACGAGAGCGCTGTCGGCCTCGGCGCCGTCGGCGGGCTCGATGGTCTCGATCAGGGGATCCCTCCAGGGCTGCGGGGAGCGCTGCCGCCCGGGGGCGTGCGGCGCTGCGAGGCTCATCGTACGTCGCTGAGGCTCGGGCGGGCGGATCAGCCGGCCGGGACGGCCGTGACCACCACGTTGCTGAGGTAGTGGCGGGTGTCGTAGTCGAAGTCGCCGCCGCAGGTGATCAGGACCAGCCGCGGCGGTCCGTCGGCGGCGAACACGGCCGAGAGGTCGACCGTGGTCTTCTCCGTGGTCTCCACCGTCGAGACGGTGTACGCGCGCTCCGCGCCGTCCGCGCCGGTCAGGGTCACGGTCTGGCCCGGGACCGCCTTCTTCAGCTCGACGAACGGCCCGAGGCCGTAGGCGAGGGAGTCGACGTGCGCGGCGATCACGACCGTGCCCTCCGGCTCGTCGAGGCCGGCGCCGAAGCGGTACCAGCCGGCGACCTGCGTGTCGGGCACGAGCTCCATCGTGCCGTCGTCCGCGACTCCGACCGGCTCGACGGCCATGTCGACGGGGAGCCCGTCGACGACGAGCCGCTCGGGAGCGAGCGCGGTGGGGGCGGGGGTCGCGCCGAGCCGGGCGTCCGCCACCGGGACGGACGGCACCGCTTCCGGCAGGGCCGCCGCGGGCGAGGAGGGGACCGTGGCCGGCACCGGCTGCTGGGGCGCCGAGGAGACGGCGGCGGGAGCGGGCTCCACCCGGGACTCCTGCGCCGCGCATCCGGCGAGACCGGCACCGGCCACGATCAGCCCGACCACGGCGAGGACGCGCAGAGGGAAGGGGCTCCGGCTCATGGCGTCCTCCTGGGTCGTGGTCGGGGGTGCCGGGACGGCCGCGCTCCAGCACGGCCGACCCGGCGGTCGGATCCTCGGGTCAGCGACGCGAGGCGGCGGTGCGGCGGCCGATCAGCACGGCGCCGGCAGCGGCGAGGGCGGCGAGCAGTGCTCCGCCCCACCAGCCCGCGGCGGCGTCGGGGCGGTTGTCCGCCGCGAGGCCGGCCTCACCGGCGGGGACGCCCGACGGCGAGGAGTGCAGCCCGTCGATGGTCTGCGTCGCGAGAGCGAGGTTGCCCTTCTCCAGGCTGCCCCAGGCGTAGACGATCGTGTTCACGCCCTCCTGGACCTGCACGTCGGCCGGGCCGATGACCGGCGCGGTGGTCCCGGTCGCGGCGACCACGGTCGAGATCGTGGCCGGGGCGAGGTTCAGCACGCCCTCGTTCGGGTTCGTCACGTTCGTCAGGACGGGCGACCCTCCGGCGAGGATGTCCACGGCCGGAGCGGCGGCGATGTGGCGGACCGTGAGCCGGCCCTCGCCCGCGGCGGTCTTCGAGATGTCATTGGTGAAGAGGGTCGCGGTGGGGGTGTTGTCCGGCTTGAGGTGCGCCGCGACGGTGTAGCTCTTCCCCGCCTCGAGGCTGATGTCGATCGGGCCGATCACGGGGGCGCTGGCGTCCGCGGCGGTGGAGGCCGTGATGGCGACCTTGTAGGTGCCGGTGGGGAGGTCGAGCGGGCCGGCGAGCGAGCCGGGGGTGAAGTCGTCGAGCGTCAGCTTGCCGTCGACGTAGACGTCGACCGGGGTATCGGGGACGGCGTGCAGGACCGAGAGGTCGGCCGAGTCGGCGTCGGCGGCGGCGGCGGGCGTGGCGGCGATGCCGACGACGGCCAGGGTTCCGATGCAGGCACCGGCGAGCAGGCTGCGGGAGAAGCGGGAGGTGGTCACGGTGTTCCTCTTTCACGATGGGACCCGCGTGGGGTCGGGGGGTGGTCGAGAAGGGCCTTCACCACTACTTCCGGCCGAGGCGCCTCCTCGGATGCACCCGGTCTGAGATTCTTCGAAAGAATTCCTGCCGGACACTTCGCGAGCCCCTCGCAGCGCTGGCCCGAGCGCCCGCGCCGGGCTAGCCTCCGACCAGGAGGTGCGGAGGATGGGCAGGCGCGGCGTGGTCCTCCTCCTCGCCGCCGCGGCGCTCACCACGGCGGCGGTCGCGGGCGTGCAGGGCTCCCTCGCCCCCCGGGCGCCGGTCGCCGACCAGGCCGCCGCCGCCTCCGACGCCCCCGCCCAGTGCGACGACGCCCGGGAGCTGCTGGCCGCCTCGTCCGCCTTCGAGGGCGGAGCGGGCGTGCCGGCCGGCCACCTCGTGGCCTGCCTCGACGAGGACCACCGGCGCCTCACGATCCACAACCGCACCCCCGTCGTCTGGAGTCTCGGCGACTCCTCGGTGCGGGGCGTGACGAGCGGGACGGACGGAGTGACGGGGCTGCTGAGCCTGCACGCGTCGCAGTCCTCCTCCGGGCTGCTCCTCGCACCCGGATCGGCGGCCTCGGTCTCGGCCGGCGACGGGAGGATCCGACCGCGGCCCGACGAGCCCTCGACCCGGCTGGAGCTCGCACTCACCGCGGTGGTCGCGGCTCAGGATCAGGCGATCGGCCCCTCCGCCGGTCCCGACAGCATCATGCGCGGCGCCGCGCTCACCTGCGCGGTCGTGGTCGCGGAGTCGGACACCGGCTGGCGGGTGACCTCGCCGCGGGCTCTCGCCGCGGCGGCCGAGGACCCGGTGTGCGCGCGCGACTGGGCCCGCGCCCAGCGCAGCGCGGCGGCCTGGCGGATCGCCCTGCCCGGGCTCGTCGACGCCGTGGAGGCTCCCGGCCGCCCCGAGGAGGACACGGCGCTCCAGCGGGCCGCGGCCGACTGGTTCTCGGCCTCGAGCGGCTACTCGTGGGGCGGAGTCGACCGCCCCGCTCCCCTGCCCTGACCGGCGCCGCGCGCCTCGTCCGCTCGGGAACGCGGAACGGGCCGCCCTCCGCGAGGAGGACGGCCCGTTCGGCAAGAAGTTCGCGGTGTCATCGAGACCGCGCCCTGCTCCGGGAGGAGCTAGCGGCGCAGACCGAGACGCTCGATCAGCGAGCGGTAGCGGTTGATGTCCACATCCGACAGGTAGCCGAGGAGTCGACGACGCTGACCCACGAGCAGCAGCAGACCACGACGCGAGTGGTGGTCGTGCTTGTGCTCCTTGAGGTGCTCGGTGAGGTCCTTGATCCGCTTGGTCAGGACGGCCACCTGCACCTCGGGGGATCCGGTGTCACCGGGGTGGGTCGCGTACTCTTCGATGATCGCCTTCTTGACATCTGCTTCGAGTGCCATATATGGGATCCCCTCTCTCTCGTTGCGCGGTGCCCGGCGCCTGATGCGTGGGCTCTCTTGATCCGCGGCCGTCGAACGGCAACCGGACGACTCTACCAGAGGGAGGGCGGCATCAGGAGCCGGCGGCCCGGTTCCAGAGCACGACGAGCCACGGCGAGACCAGCAGCTGCCAGTAGACGAGCACGAGGACGTTGAGGACCACGCCGATCCAGCCGGCGATCGGCGGACGCTTCTCGCGACGCCGGGCGCGGAGGGTGGAGACGGCGAGCAGGATCCCGGCGAGCAGGACCGCGTGCACGAGCGCGGTGTAGAGCACGCCGACCAGCAGGTCGCTGACGGCCTGGTCGCCCGGGTAGGCGCCGAGCGAGATCAGGGCGTACCAGACGAAGAACGACAGCGGGACCGCGAGGACGGCCAGGAGGACCGAGACGATCCCGGCTCCGTAGCGGCGGAGGAACCCGCGAGCTCCCGAGGCCGTGGCACCGGTCCGAGCGGCTCCGGCGCGGACGCCGCCCGTGGAGCTGCGCCGACCGCCCGTGGCGGCCGCCGCGCGACGCGCGCCCGCCTCGGCGGCGGTGCGGATCGAGCGTCGCGAGGGGGCGGCTCCGGCTGCTCGCGGGGCAGGAGGACCCTGACGCCCGGGCGCGCCGTCGGATGACGTGCTCATGCCTCTCACCCTAGGGGATGACCCCTGAGCCCCCGGATCGGCGCGACGCGGCCCGCCGGGGCGGCGGAGTCAGCAGAATGGAGCGAGTGAGCCAGACCCCCCGCGCCCCCCGGCGCAGCCACGTCCTCGACGTCTCCCCCCTCCGCGAGTCCCCGGCTTTCGCCCGGCTCTGGGCCGGCAACGTGATCTCGGGCATCGGCGGCCAGATGACGATCGTCGCGGTCGGCCTGCACATCTACGAGCTCACCGGATCGACCCTCGCGGTCGCGCTGGTCGGCGTGGTGGCGCTGGTCCCGACCGTGATCGCCGGCCTCTACGGCGGGATGCTCGCCGACGCGTTCGACCGCCGCCTGGTGCTCCTGCTCGCCGCGGTCGTGGCCTGGGGCTCGACCGCGGGGATCGCGGCCCTCGCCTGGCTCGGCGCCGAGACCCCGCTCTCCCTCTACGCGCTCACCGCCGTGAACGCGGTGGCGACGACGGTGATCGTGACCACCCGGATGACGCTGGCTCCGCGGCTGCTCCGCACCGAGCTGGTCCCCGCCGCCGCCGCGCTGGGCGGCATCGCGAGCGGAGTCGAGGTGACCGTGGGGCCCGCCCTCGCCGGCGTGCTGGTCGCCTCCTCCGGCTTCGCGATCACGTACACGATCGACGTCGTGCTGTTCCTCGCCGCGTTCCTCGGCATCGCGGGGCTGCCGGCGCTCGTGCCCGAGGGCGAGCGGCAGCGGCCGGGGCTGGAGTCCCTCCGCTACGGCCTGGGCTTCCTGAAGGGCGCCCCGAACATCCGGATGTCCTTCCTGGTCGACATCGTGGCCATGACCTTCGGACAGCCGCGCGTGGTCTTCCCGGCGGCCGCCGCGGTGCTGCTCGGCGGAGGCGCGGTGACGGTGGGCGCGCTCACCGCCGCTTTCGCGATCGGGGCGCTGATCAGCGGCGTCTTCTCCGGCCGGCTGACCGGGGTCCGCCGGCAGGGCCTCGCGATCGGCCGCTCGATCCAGGTGTACGGAGCGTTCGTGGTCGCGTTCGGCGCGGTCCTGCTCGGTGCCGCACTCGTGCAGCACGACGCGTCGGCGCCGAACGCGGTGCTCATCGCGCTGGCGGCGGTCGCCCTGGCCGGCGCGGGCGCCTCCGACAACGTCAGCTCGATCTTCCGGCAGACGATGCTGCAGACCGCGGTCCCCGACAACATGCGGGGTCGGCTCCAGGGCGTGTTCATCGTCGTGGTGACGGGCGGCCCGCGGGTCGGCGACCTCTACACGGGACTGCTCGCCTCGCTCGCGCTGCTCTGGCTGCCGCCGCTCGCGGGCGGGCTCGCGATCATCGCGATCCTCGCCGCGGTGCTGCGACTCCGACCGGGGTTCCGTGGGTACGACGCCCTGCACCCGACGGCCTGAGCGGAGGGGCGTCTCCCTCGAGCCGGATGGGACAGCGCGCCCGCCCGCTCGGCTCAGGCCGGCGGACGGGCGCGCCGGGGATCAGTCGCCGGAGGCCGCGTCGGCGCCGCCGCCGTCGGTCAGCCGGTCGTCCGAGACCAGTCCGCTGTCGTCGTCGCGGCCCTCGACCCGCACCGGGCGGTAGACGTGGAAGCCGTCGTCGTCGGGCTCCAGCTCCCAGACCACCTCGACCTCCTCGCCGTCGATGTCGGCCAGGCGGGTGAAGGAGCGCTGCGGGGAGCCGTCGATCATCTCGAGGCGGATGCTCTCCTGCTCCGCTCCGCTGTCGAGGATGGCGGTGTACGTCGATTCGGTGTCCATGCCTCGACGCTAGACACGCCCGGGGAGGCGTCGCCACCCCTTGCGGCGGCGCGCGGTCCGCGTAGCGTCGGCACCATGACCGACACCGACATCACTCCCGCCGACTCCGACGACCGCGAGCAGATCACCGAGATGGTGAAGAGCGCCGGGATCGGGCTCCTCACCACCGTCAACGCCACCGGGCAGCTCGTCAGCCGTCCGCTCAAGGCCCAGGACATCGACTTCGACGGCGAACTGTGGTTCTTCACGCAGGACCCGTCGCCCAAGGTCGACGACATCCGCGCGAACCCGAGCGTCAACGTCGCGTTCGAGTCGAAGAAGGGCTACCTGTCCGTGGCCGGCTCGGCGACCGTCGTGCACGACCCGGCGAAGGTGGACGAGCTGTGGTCCCCGGCCGTCGCCGGCTGGTTCCCCGACGGCAAGGACGACCCGACCGTCGCGCTGATCCGCGTCGAGGCCGAGACCGTCGAGCTGTGGGCGACCGACGAGCCCCGTCCGGTCGTGCTGTTCAAGGTCCTCAAGGCCGCCGTCACCGGCGGACAGCCCGACATCGGCGAGAACCGCACCGTCTCCTTCGAGTGATCCCTCCTCCGGGGCGCCGCCGGGGCGCGGCGCCTCGCGGGGACAGGCGTCAGGCGCCGCCGAAGCGCTCGGTGCGGACGCGCTCGGGCGCGTGGCCCTGCTCGACCAGGGCGGTGGCGACGGCCTCGACGAACGAGGTCGGGCCGCACACGTAGACGGTCGGCTCGAGCGAGGCCGGCAGAGCCGCCTCGGCGAGCAGCTCCGGAGTGACGCGGCCGGCCGGACGTGCCGCTCCCGCCGGCGCCACCCGGGTGAAGACGTGGTCCACCGCGACTCCGCCCGTCGCGGCCGGCCGCTCGGCGAGCGCCGCCAGCTCCTCGCGGTAGTAGGCGAAGACGGGCGAGCGGACCGAGTAGAGCAGCTGCATCCGCGCCGCGCTCCCGGACCGGGCGTGCTCGCGCGCCATCGCCATCAGCGGCACCACACCGCTCCCGCCCGCGATCAGCTGCACCGGCTCCGCCTGCTCGGGGCGCCAGACGAACCAGCCGCCGATCGGACCGCGGATCTCGAGCCGGTCGCCCGCTTCGAGGCCGTCGACCAGGTACGGGGAGACCTCCCCGTCGTCCAGCCGCTCGACCGCGAGCTCGACCCGCTCCCCGTCGGCCGGGGCGCCGATCGAGTAGGAGCGGCTCGCCTGGTAGCCGTCGGGCGCGGTGAGGCGCACGTCGAGGTGCTGCCCCGCCAGGTGGCCCGGCCACCCGGGCACGCGGAGCACCAGGAGGCGCGACGTGGGCGTGAGCGGCGCGACCGACTCGGCCACCGCCTCCGTCCACATCACCAGTAGCGCTCCTCTTTCCAGGGGTCCCCGTGCATGTGGTAGCCGTTCTGCTCCCAGAAGCCGGGCTCGTCGCCGGGCATCAGGCGGAGCGTCCGCACCCACTTCGCGCTCTTCCAGAAGTAGAGGTGCGGCACCAGGAGCCGGGCGGGGCCGCCGTGCTCGGCCGCGAGGGGCTTCCCCTCGAACTCGGTGACGACCCAGGCCCTCCCGCCGCGGATCTCGGCGAGCGGGAGGTTCGTCGTGTAGCCGCCGAAGCTCTGCGCCATGACGAAGCCGGCGTCCGTCTCCAGGCCCTCCAGCAGAGTGTCGACCGAGACGCCGCGCCAGCTGGTGCCGAGCTTCGACCACCGGGTCACGCAGTGGATGTCGGTGTGCACGTCCTCGTGCGGGAGCGCGTCGAACTCCTCCCGGTTCCAGCGGCGCACGCCCGCGGGGCCGCCGTCGATGGAGAAGGCCCACTCATGGATGTTCGGGGTGGGCCCGATCGAGAGGACGGGGAAGCCGTTCTCGAGGTGCTGGCCCGGCGGGAGGTCCGGGTCCGCCTCCCTCTTGCCGAAGAAGCCCCGCGTGATGATGCCCATGTCCGCCCTCGTCGTCCTCGGGGCCTGGCCCCGGATCGCTGGAAACCGCTCGTCGCGCTCACGCTACCGCTCGGTGCTACCGCATGCGGGCCCGCCGGGCGAGCCCGGGACCGTGTCGGACGTCGGTGCCAGGATCGGGGCATGAGACGAACCGTCGTGCCGCCGTACCTCCTCGTCCGCATCGCCCGCCTCGACGATCCGGCCTTCGCCCGGGCCGCGCGGGCCGCGAGCCGCTCGCTCGAGCAGGACGTGCCGTTCCGGCGCGTCCGGCCCGGAGAGCCCGCGCCCGACCGCGGGGCGCCGACCGCCGCCGCGACGTCCTCGCCGCGCACCCGCGTGCAGTCGCTCCAGCGCACCATCGCGGACGCGCGTACCGAGGAGACCCTGCCCGGCACGGTCGTCCGCCGCGAGGGCGAGGCGGCCACGGGGGACGCGGCCGTCGACGAGGCGTACGACGGCCTCGGTGCGATGTCGGCCTTCCTGCAGGGTGCGTACGGCCGCGACTCGATCGACGACGCCTGGCTGCCGCTCGACGCGACCGTGCACTTCGGCGACGACTACGACAACGCCTTCTGGGACGGCTCGCGGATGGTCTTCGGCGACGGGGACGGCCAGGTGTTCCGCCGCTTCACCGTCTCGCAGAGCGTGATCGGCCACGAGCTCGCCCACGGCATCACCGAGTACACGGCGAACCTCGTCTACCGCGGCCAGTCCGGGGCGCTCAACGAGTCGGTCTCGGACGTGTTCGGAGCCCTGCTGGAGCAGTACGGCGCCGGCCAGAGCGCCGACGAGGCGAGTTGGCTGATCGGCGAGGGGCTCTTCACCGACGAGGTGCAGGGCACGGCCCTGCGGTCGATGATCGCCCCCGGCACCGCGTACGACGACGACGTCCTCGGCTCCGACCCGCAGCCGGGCTCGATGGCCGACTACGTCGAGACCGACGACGACAACGGCGGAGTGCACATCAACTCGGGGATCCCCAACCGCGCGTTCGCCGTGGCGGCGACGACCCTCGGCGGGAAGGCGTGGGAGCGCGCAGGGCAGGTCTGGTACGACGTGCTGACCGGGGGCGTCCTCACCGCGACGGCCGACTTCGAGGCGTTCGCCGCGCTCACCGTGCAGGCCGCCGCCGAGCGCTACGGATCCGGCTCCGAGGTCGAGGCCGCCGTGCGCACCGGCTGGACGACGGTCGGCGTGACCCTGTCCGCCTGAGCCGGTCCGATCGAGGGCGGAGGCGGGTAGCATCGCGCGCATGGACGTCATCGTGTCGCGCAGCGGCGGAGTCGCCGGCCTCCGCCGGGTGTGGCGGGTCGACGTCGAGCAGCAGCCCGACGAGGGCGCGTGGCGCGACCTGCTCGGCTCGCTCCCCTGGGACGCCGCCGACGGCGAGTCCCCCCGGCGGGCCGACCGCTTCGTCTACGAGATCCGCGTGCAGACGCACCACGTCCGCCTCGGCGAGACCGAGCTCGACGGAGCCTGGCGCGAGCTGGTCGACCGCGTGAAGAAGGCGCAGCCCCGTTAGGAGCTGCGCCTTCGTCGTGTGCTCGGAGCTACTTGGTGCCGAGCAGGTCGATCACGAAGATCAGGGTCTTGCCGGAGAGCGGGTGCCCTCCGCCGGCCGGGCCGTACGCCAGCGCGGGCGGGCAGATCAGCTTGCGGCGGCCGCCGACCTTCATCCCCGGGATGCCCTGCTGCCAGGCGCGGATGAGGTTGTTGAGGGGGAAGTTGATCGACTGGTCGCGGCTCCAGGAGGAGTCGAACTCCTCGCCGGTGTCGTACTCGACGCCGAGGTAGTGGACCTCGACGGTCGAGCCGGGCTGCGCCTCGGCGCCGTCGCCGACGACGATGTCCTCGACGACGAGGGTGTCGGGGGCCGGGCCCTCAGGGGCGTCGACCTCGGGCTTGGTCAGGTATTCGCTGCTCATGCCTCGATCCTACGGCGCTCGGGAGCGGAGTCTGGGAGCGGGCTGCGAGCACTCACTCCACGAGCGTGAGGCGCTGCGTCGGCCGGGTCATCGCGACGTAGAGCGATGCGGCGCCGCGCTCGCCGGTCTGCGCGATGAGGCGAGGGCGGGCGATGATCACGGAGTCGAACTCGAGCCCCTTGGCGTCGTTCGTCGACAGCACGGCGATCGCGCGGTCGAGCCCGGTCGCTCCGCGGCCCACCTCCCGGCCGAACCGCTCCTCGAGGCGCTCGGCGATCGCGGCGAGGTCGTCGTCGGGCGCGATGACCGCGAGCGTCCCCTCCGCCTCGATCGCCCGGTCCTCGACGACGGCCCCCAGCACCCGCTCGGCGAGGCTCGCGTCGCCGCGGTCGCGGATCGTCCGCACCGGCCACTCGGTGGAGCGCACGGCCTCCCCCGGCGTGATCTCCAGCCCGTTCTCGCGCGCCGTCCGCTCGGCGAAGGCGACGATCTGCGCGGGCGTGCGGTAGTTGACCGTCAGCTCCTCCAGGCGCCACGGCGCCGCCTCCACTCCCCGGCCCTGGCGGCCGAAGGTGTCGCGGAGCGCGGCGTCCCAGCTCGAGGCGGCGGAGGCGCCGGACGCCTGCGCGACGTCGCCCACGATCGTGAACGAGCGCATCGGGCAGCGGCGCAGCAGCACCCGCCACTGCATCGGCGAGAGCTCCTGCGCCTCGTCGACCACGACGTGCCCGTAGGTCCAGGTGCGGTCGGCCGCGGCCCGCTCGGCGGTGGTGCCGAGCACCGAGCGCTCGGCGAAGCCGGCCGCGAGGTCCTTGGCGTTGACGAGGCCGTCGACGCCCATGTTGCGGATGGCGGCCTCCGCGTTCTCGACGTCGCGCTTGCGCTGCTCCTTCTCGGCCTTCTTCGAGGCGTCGGCGTGGTCGTCGTAGGCGCCGAGCAGCTCCGCGGCCTCGTCGAGCAGCGGTACGTCGGAGACCGTGAACGGAGCGTCACGGTCTCGGCGGAGGAGGGAGCGCTGCGCGGCGGTCCAGCGCGGCGTGAGGGTCGCGAACCAGTTCGGACGGGCGTAGAGGTCCTGCAGCAGCTTCTCGGGGGTCAGCGGGATCCACGCGGTGTTGAGAGCGACGCGGACGTCGTGGGCGGTCCGCACGTCCTCGCGCAGCACCGCCTCGTCGGCCTCGTCGACCGTGCTGCCGTGGCTCCGCAGCTGATCAGCGAGCTGGCGGGTGAGCTGCGAGAGCAGCGTCTTGACGAAGGAGACGCGCGCCTCGTTGTGCGGCTTGCGGGTGTCACGCGCCCGGGTGATCGCGCGCTCCACGTCCTGCGGCTCCAGACGGAGCTTCTCGCCGTTGACGTCGAGCACCTGGGTCTCGGCCGGGACGGTCTGGCGGGAGCGGACCGCGCGCTTGAGCAGCTCCGCCATCCGCGCCGAGCCCTTCACGCGGGCGACCGCGGGCACGTCCTCCTCGACGAGGTCGAGGCCCGGGTAGAGCTGGCCGAGCGTCGAGAGGACGACACCCGTCTCGCCGAGCGAGGGCAGCACCGCCTCGATGTAGCGGAGGAAGGAGCGTGAGGGGCCGACCACGAGCACGCCGGAGGAGGCGATGCGGTCGCGGTAGGAGTAGAGGAGGTAGGCGGCCCGGTGCAGGGCGACCGCGGTCTTGCCGGTGCCCGGCCCGCCCTGCACGACGAGCACGCCGCGCAGCTCGGACCGGATGATGCGGTCCTGCTCGCTCTGGATGGTCGCGACGATGTCGTGCATCCGGCCGGTGCGCTGCGCACCGAGGGCCGCCATGAGCGCGCCCTCGCCCTGCAGCACGGTGCCCTCGCGCAGCAGCTCCTCGTCGAAGACCTCGTCCTCGAAGCGGAGGACCTCGCGGCCCCGAGTGGTGAGGTGGCGCCGGGCGCGCGTCCCCATCGGCCGGGCGGCGGTGGCCTGGTAGAACGCGGCCGACTGCGGGGCGCGCCAGTCGAGCAGCAGCGTGTCCTGCTCCTCGTCGCGCAGGCCGATCCGGCCGATGTAGCGGTGCTCGGCGTCGGCGTCCGCGAGCGTCAGCCGGCCGAAGGCGAGCCGGTCGTCGGCGCCGGTGAGCGAGCGGATGCGGTCCTCGTAGAGCCGCGCGTAGGCGTCGCGCTCGGAGCGGCTCTGGTGGTTGCCGCCGACGCTCTCGATGCGGACCGTGTCCAGAGCCTCGCGGGCCTGGGCGATCAGCTCGTCGAGGCGGGCGTAGAGCGCCGCCACGTAGTCGCGCTCCCGAGAGAGCTCGGTGGCCTGCACAGTGCTGCCGTCCGTCATCGTCCGCCTTCCGAGGGTCCGCCGCCGCGGGCCGGGAGGCGCGGGATGCGCTCCGGGGGCCGCGGGAAAACAGGCGGTCCAGTCTACCGAGCGATCCGAAGCGGGCCGTGCCGACAGCGGGATCCGGATGCCTCTTGCGCTCGGCGCCGCGGAGGAGCATCCTCTCTCTCACGAAGAGCTCGACGCCCCGTCCGAGCAGCCGGCCCTGCCGCTGCCGCAGGGCGTCGAGCTCTTTCTCGCGGGTGTCCGTCCTCCGTCCGGTCATCGACCGGGAAGAGAACCGGACGGCCCCGCGTTGCACGCCCCATGGCCACTCCGAGCAGCAGCGTCACCGCCCCCTCCCGCGCCTCGATCGACCTCACGGAGTCGGCACGCGCCGGCTGGGAGTCGTGGCTCGCCCGACGCGTCGAGCGCGTCACCGGACCCCGGGGCGATCTCGCCCTCGTCGAGACGCGCTGGCTCGAGCCCGGCGAGAGCGTCGACGACGAGCAGGCGCTGGCCGGCTACGGCCCCTCGGCGACCCTGACGCGGATGCGCCGCGAGAACCTCGACACCGGCGAGCCCGAGTACGGCTACCGCGTCTGGGACGCGGCCTCCGACGGCATCCGGTCCTTCGACGCCATCGAGACCTTCCCGTTCGACGCCGCCTGGGTGCTCGAGGCGTGGTTCGAGCCGGTCGCCGAGGACCGCACGGTCCCGTTCGAGCACCTGCGCGACAACGGCGCCACCCGCGAGCTCGTCGTGCCCGGCGACATCACCTTCTCGCTCGTGGACGACGGGCGCGCCCGCGAGTACACGGTCGCGGCGTTCGACGACGGCGGCACGCTCCTCGTCCCGTTCGGCGATCCGACCAACCGCAGCGACGACCCGGAGCTCGCGAGCTACCCCGTCGGCCGCTTCCTCGTCGTGCAGCGGATCGGCGGCGCGGCCGACGCGGGCACCCCCGCTCCGGTGCTCCTGGACTTCAACCGGGCGTACATCCCGCCGTGCGGCTTCTCGCCCCACTACAACTGCCCGCTGCCGCCCGCGCAGAACCGGCTCGGCGTGCCCGTGACGGCCGGCGAGCGCCGCGTGCGCAGCGCCTCCGCCTAGCGCGCCGGGGCTGAGCGGGGGCGGCCCCGGCTCAGCGGGTGAGCACCGCCCGGCGGGCGACGAGCTCGTCGAGCAGGACCTGCTCGTCGACCGCTCCGGTGCGTCCGCCGCGGCCGAGCAGGAGGTGCTGCCGGTGGTGCGCGAGCCGCGTCGCCGAGCGGAGGAAGTCCCGCATCGCCCGCGGCCGGTCCCCTCCCGCGCTCCGGGCCCAGCGAGCGGCGGTGCGGCGCCCCTCCGCGGTGCCGATCATCCGAACCTCGGCCGGCGAGAGCCAGCCGGCGACGGCGTAGTCGTCGAGCCGCTGGAGCGTCACGCGCCGCTCCTGCCGGCGCAGCAGCACCACCACGACCACGGCGACCGCGAACAGCGGCACCTGGACCACGCCGTAGAAGCCGAACCAGTCGGACACCAGGAACGACGAGCCGTTCCAGAGCGCGTGCAGGAACGCGGCGAGCGCCAGCCCGAGCAGGGCGATGGGCAGCCGCGCGACGGCGGGCCGGTTCGAGGCGAAGCCGAGGGCCGCGCCCGTGCAGGCGGTGAAGAGCACGTGCGCGAAGGGCGAGAGCACCCCGCGGAGGAAGAAGGTCACGGCGAGCGAGCCGAGACCGCCCTCCACCAGCGCGCTGCCGAAGTAGAGGATGTTCTCGACGAAGGCGAACCCGGAGGCGACGACGGCCGCGTAGACGATGCCGTCGACGGGCCCGTCGAAGGTCCGGCGCCAGATCAGCAGGACGAGGAGGACGCCGATCCCCTTGGCCGTCTCCTCGACCAGCGGCGCCTGGATCACGGCGCCGACGAAGTCGGATCCGCTCGGCTGCTGCCCGGACGCGTAGACGGCGATCTGCACGCCGAGGTCGACCAGGAGCGCGATCGCGACGGACCCGGCCGCGCCCCAGAGGAACGCGAACCACAGGCCCAGCGCTGGCTCCGGCTCCCACCGGTCGACCCAGCGGACGCCCAGCAGAACCACGGTCAGCGGGACGAGGGCGATGACCGCGCAGATCCCCGCGGCGCTGACGCCGAGTCCGAGAACCACGTAGGCGAGCACGAGCAGCAGCAGGATCCCGAGGAGCGCCACGCCGATCGAGCCGAGCACGGTCGGCACGACGGAGGGGCGGGCGGTGGCGGGCGGTGCGGGCGGCGGATAGGCGCTCATGGGGCCGACAGTAGGGCACGGGCGGGGTGCGCTGTCGGCGGTTGACACGCGCCGGGCGCGTGGAGGAGGGCCGGGGTGCGGACGCCCGTGTCCGATTCCCGCTCCTGCTCGACGTCGCCGCGTGCGAGGCTCGAGGCGTGCCCGACTCCGACCCGCTCTTCGAGGAGCGCTACCGCGCCGTCGCCTCCCGCGACTCCCGGTTCGACGGGCGGTTCCTGACCGGCGTGCACTCCACCGGCATCTACTGCCGTCCGAGCTGCCCCGCCATCACGCCGCGGCGCGCGAACGTGCGCTTCTACCCGACGGCCGCCGCCGCGCACGAGGCGGGGCTCCGCGCCTGCAAGCGCTGCCTGCCGGACGCCGTCCCCGGCTCCCCCGAGTGGAACCTGCGCGACGACACGGCGGCGCGCGCCATGCGTTTGATCGCCGACGGAGTGGTCGACCGCGAGGGGGTCGAGGGGCTGGCCGCACGGCTCGGCTACGGCGCGCGCCACCTCGGCCGCATCCTGCGCGAGGAGCTGGGCGCGCCTCCGCTGGCGCTCGCGCGCGCCCAGCGCGCCCAGACCGCCCGGCTCCTGCTCACGAGCACCGACCTGCCCGTGTCCGACGTCGCCTTCGCCGCCGGCTTCACGAGCATCCGGCAGTTCAACGCGACCCTGGCGGAGGTGTACGAGCGGACCCCGACGGCCCTGCGCGCCTCGGCCCGCGGCACGCGCTCCGAGGCGAGCGTCCACGACGGCGCGACCACGCTGGAGCTCCGGCTGGCATTGCGGGCTCCGTTCGATCCCGGGGTGCTCGACGTGCTCGGCGGCGCCGCGCTCCCGGGCATCGAGGAGGCGTCCCCCGGCGGCTACGCGCGCTCGCTCGTCCTGCCCGGGGGCGCGGCGCTGATCCGGCTGGCGGCGGACGGGGAGAGCGTCCGCTGCAGCGCGACGCTCGTCTCCGTCGCCGACGTCGGGCCGCTGGTCGCCCGGGTGAGGCGGCTGCTCGACCTGGACGCGGACGCCCGCGCCGTGGACGAGGCCCTCGCGGCCGATCCCGCACTCGCTCCGAGCGTCGCCGCCCGCCCCGGTGTCCGCGTGCCCGGCTCCGTCGACCCGGCCGAGACGCTGGTGCGCGCGCTGCTCGGCCGGCGGGAGGCCGCACGGCTGGTCGCGGCGCTGGGCGCGACGCTCCCGGAGTCCGTGGCGAGCGGATCGATCGCTCGCGCCTTCCCCTCCCCCGCGGTGATCTCCGAGCACGCCGCCGACGTGCTCCGCGGATCCGCCGACGTGCTGGTGCGGACCTGCACGCTGCCCGCCGAGGGAGCCCTGCGGCTCGACGCCGACCGGGAGGAGCTCGCCGAGCAGCTGCTGGCGGTCCCCGGGATCGACGCGGCGACGGCGGCCGAGGTGGCACAGCGGGCGACCGGAGATCCCGACGTCCTGCTCACCGGGGATCCCGTGCTCCGGCGGGGCGCGGCGGCGCGCGGCCTGCCCGCCGGCGAGCGCGGGCTGGCCGAGGCCGGGCGCCGCTGGGCGCCCTGGCGCAGCTACGCCGGGGCGCGCCTCGCGGCCGCGGTCACGCCTCCGGCGCGGGGTCGATGATCGGGAGCGCCGCGGTCATCGCCTCGATGCCCGAGAGTCGGGCCGGCGAGATGAGCCTCATGACCTCTTCGCGCGACATCAGCCCCGCCTCGACCACCAGGTCGGCGATGTTGCGGCCGGTCGCGAGGGCGGCCTTCGCGAGGGCGGCGGACGCGGTGTACCCGATGCTCGGCGTGAGCGCCGTCACGACCCCGACCGAGGAGGCGACCATGGCCTCGAGCCGGTCGACGTTCGCGGTGATGCCGTCGATGCAGTTCTCGCGGAGCGTCCTGCAGGCCTGCGTCATCCAGGTGATGCTCTGCAGCAGCGAGTGCGCGATCACCGGCTCGAAGGCGTTGAGCTGGAGCTGACCCGCCTCGGCCGCCATCGTGACCGTGACGTCGGCCCCGGCCACCGAGTAGGCGACCTGGTTGACCACCTCGGGGATGACCGGGTTCACCTTGCCGGGCATGATGCTGGATCCCGCCTGGCGCGGAGGCAGGTTGATCTCGCCGAAGCCGGCCTGAGGGCCCGAGGAGAGGAGCCTCAGGTCGTTGCAGATCTTGGACAGCTTGATCGCGGAGCGCTTGAGCGCGCTCGAGAACGACATGAAGACGCCGGTGTCGCTCGTCGCCTCGACGAGGTCCTGCGCCATCTCGAGGTCGAGGTCGGTGATCTCGTTGAGGTGGCGGACAGCGGCCGCGCCGTAGCGCGGATCGGCGGTGATGCCTGTGCCGATCGCGGTGGCTCCGATGTTGACCTCGGCGAGCAGCCAGATGGTCTCGGAGAGGCGGGCGTGGTCCTCGCCGAGGGTCGTCGCGAAGCCGTGGAACTCCTGGCCGAGCGTCATCGGCACCGCGTCCTGCAGCTGCGTGCGGCCGACCTTCAGGACGCTGCCGAACTCGACCGCCTTGCGGGAGAACGACTCGCGCAGCAGCGCCAGCTCGTCGAGCAGGCGGCGCAGCGACCAGGTCATCGCTATCTTGATCGCGGTCGGGTAGACGTCGTTGGTGGACTGGCTGCGGTTGACGTCGTCGAGGGGGTGCAGGTGCGCGTAGTCGCCCCGCTCGAAGCCGCCGATCTCGAGTGCGACGTTGGCGACGACCTCGTTCGCGTTCATGTTCGTCGACGTGCCGGCGCCGCCCTGGATCACCCCGACCACGAACTGGTCGTGGAACTCGCCGTCGATGATGCGGCGGCACGCGGCCTCGATCAGCTCCGCCTTGGCGGGGGCGAGACTGCCGAGCTCGGTGTTGGCCCGGGCGGCCGCGAGCTTGACCGTGGCGAGGGACCGGACGAGATCGGGGTAGATCGAGATGGGGCGCTTCGAGATCGGGAAGTTGTCGAGGGCCCGCGCCGTGTGGATGCCCCAGTAGGCCTCGGCGGGGATCTCCATCGAGCCGAGGGAGTCGCTCTCGGTGCGCGTGGCGGGGGTCTCGGTGTCGTCCAGGGCTCTGCCTTCCGGGTCGCGGTCGGGGAGGGTGCTCGGTGCGAGGGTCACGTCCAGCTCCGTTGCTGTCGTCGTGCGGCCCCGGAGGGTGCAGGGGGCTCGCGAACTGCGCGGCCAGCCTATCGCCGGGGCACGGGGCGGCGGCGGACGCGGGCGCGGAGCGTCCGCTCGGCGGGCGCGGAACGACCGCGCCTCCCGCCGCCGGAGCGGACAGGAGGCGCGGGACGCGGGAAGCGGCGGATCAGCGGTAGTCGCTGCCCGACGCGAGGGCCGCGAGCGGAACGAGCACGACCACGACGAGCACGGCGATCGCGAAGAGCAGGACGAGGCCGAGCATGACGGAGTTGAGCACGATGCCCCAGATCGAGAGCGTGCGGCCGGTCGGCTCCCTCCGCAGGCCCAGGATGCCGAAGACGAGGCCCGCGGCCGGAGCGATCACGGTCAGTCCGAAGAAGACGGAGGTGACGCCGAGGATCAGGCTGGTGAGCGAGAACGGGGTCGAGGGCGCCGGGGCGAGGGCCGCGGGCGGGACGGCGGGGGTGCCGTAGGGGGCGCGGGCCTGCTGCGAGGAGGCGGGCTCCTCGGCGGCGGGGCGCTCTCCGGCGGACGGCCGCTCCTCGGTGAGGACGGCGGTCGCGCCCAGGTCCACGGTCGGCTGCTCGTCGGCGGGGGTGGAGAGGCGGGCGGTGCGGTCGTCGGTGGTCACGGTGTGCTCCTTCTCGGGTGCCGGTCGCCCGGCGGGATGCGGTCCCGCCGGGCGGGCCGGCGGTGCTGCCGGTGTGCTCCGGCGATGCCTCCACGCTACGGACGAGCCCGGACCCGCCCCATCCGGGGAACCCCCGGAACTCGGGGGCGATCCCCCGCCTCGAGGCGGGGGCGGGTGCGAGACTGGTCCCGGCGCGAGGAGGCGGCGACGATGGACGACGACGAGCTGCGGCACCGCACCCGGGACCGCAAGGGCGCCCGGGCCGTCTGGTTCGCCGGGCTCTCGGCGCTCGCCGGCTTCGTGGTGATCTCCCCCGTGATCTCCCTCACGGCGACCGTGATGGTGTGGGGGTCGCGGCGGCGGATCGGCACCCTCAGCGACCGGAACGGCCTGGTCGCCGTCAACTGGCAGCTCACCTACCTCGCACTCCAGCTGATGCTGGTCCCGCTGCACCTCGCCCTGGTGTCGGTGCGCGACTCGCTCGGCGCCGACTGGCCGCTCGCGACGATCTCGGCGATCCTCGCGCTGGCCGTGCTCAACCTCGTGCTGTGCGTCGTCCTCGGGATCCGGTCCGGCCGGGGACGCACCGTGCGCCTCTGGATCGCCGTGCCCTTCGCCCGCTCCACCCGTCCGCCGCGCTGACCGTTCGGGGACACCGGGCACGGCGGCTCTCCGCTCCTGGGACTCCGCCCGGCGTGTCCGCGGCGCGGTGCCCCCTCGACCCCGCGGCGGCGGGCAGGGTGGTGGAGTGATCGCCTTCCCTCCGCCCGTGTACGTCGTGGCCGACGACGGAGTGCGGCTGGCCACCTACTCCGTCGGCGAGGAGAGCGCCCCGACCGTCCTCGCCGTGCACGGCTTCGCCTCCCACGCCGTGCTCAACTGGGAGACGTCGGGCTGGCTGCGGACGCTGCACCGGGCCGGGTACCGCGTCGTGGCGCTCGACCAGCGCGGGCACGGCGCGAGCGAGAAGCCGCACCACTCCGACTCCTACAGCGTGGACGCCATGGTGGCCGACCTGGTGCGGGTGCTCGACTCCTACGACCTCGACGCGCCCCACGTCCTCGGCTACTCCCTCGGCGCCCGGATGAGCTGGGTGCTGGGGCTCGAGCACCCGGAGCGGCTCGCATCGCTGAGCCTCGGCGGGCTGACGGTGGGCGAGCCCCTCCGCTCCTTCGACGCGGAGGCGGCCCGGGCCCGCGTCGCCTCCGGCGGCGAGATCGACGACGGCTTCACCCGCGCCTTCATCGGCATGGCGGAGGGCGTGCAGGGCAACGACCTCGCGGCACTGGTGGCGGTGGCCGACGGCGTCCGCGGCGGGGCGCACCCGGAGCACGGGCGGCACCCCGGCCTGCCGACGCTGCTCGTGACCGGCGGCGCGGATCCGATCGCTCCCGGCGGTGAGCTGCTGGCGGCGGAGGCGGGGGCGCGGTTCGTGAGCGTCCCCGGCCGCGACCACACCAGCACCGTGCCCGCGCGGGGCTTCAAGGACGCGGTGCTGGCGTTCCTGGCGGAGCAGCGCTGAGCCGGCCCCGCGCCGGACGGGAGCACCGCGAGCGCCGAGGCCCGCGGCGTAGCATCCCCCTCATGCAGGCGATCCGCATCGAGAACCCCGGCCCCGACTCCCGACTCGTGCTGGAGGAGGTGCCGACGCCCTCCCCCGGACCCGGCGAGGTCCTCGTCCGCGTCGCGGCCGCCGGCGTCAACCGCGCCGACCTCGGCCAGCGCGCAGGGGTCTACCCGCCGCCGCCCGGCGCCTCCGAGATCCTCGGGATGGAGGTGTCCGGCACGGTCGTCGCGCTCGGCGAGGACGCGACCGGGTTCGCGGAGGGCGACGAGGTCTGCGCGCTGCTCTCCGGCGGCGGCTACGCGGAGTACGTCGCGGTCGACGCGGGCCTGGTGCTGCCGGTGCCGGACGGCGTCGGCCTCGTCTCGGCCGCCGCCCTCCCGGAGACGACGTCCACCGTCTGGTCGAACCTCGTGATGGTGGCCGGGCTCGGATCCGGCGACGCCGTCCTCCTCCACGGCGGCGGGAGCGGGATCGGGACCACGGGCATCCAGATCGCCGCCGCCCTCGGCGCCCGCGTCGCCGTCACGGCCGGCAGCGCCCGCAAGCTCGAGGCGTGCCGCGCGCTCGGCGCCGACGTCCTGATCGACTACCGCGAGGAGGACTTCGTCGAGCGGATCCGCGAGGCGACCGGCGGGCTCGGCGTCGACGTGATCCTCGACCCCGTCGGCGGCGACTACCTGGCGCGAGACCTGGAGGCGCTGGCCGTGGGCGGGCGCGTGGTGTTCATCGGCAACCAGTCCGGTGCGCTGGGCTCGCTCGATCTCGGGGTGCTGATGCGCAAGCGCGGGGCGGTGCACGCCACGACCCTCCGCGCCCGGCCCCTGGAGGAGCGGCGCGCGATCGTCGCGCAGGTGCGCGCGGAGGTCTGGCCGCTGGTCGCCGCCGGGACGGTGCGACCGGTGGTGGACGAGGTGGTCCCGCTCGCCGAGGCCGAGCGGGCGCACGACGTGATGCGCTCCTCCGGCCACATCGGCAAGCTGCTGCTCACCCTGTGACGCCCCGCACCGGAGGAGGCCCCCGCCGCCCGCGGTGAGCGGGAGCGGGGCCTCCTCCGGTGATGCCCTCCGGCGGGGCGTCAGACCGCGGAGCGCAGGAGTCCGAGCGAGCGGTTGATGCCGTCGACGTCGACCGCGGCCGGATCGAACGAGGCTCCGGCGGCGAGGCCGAGAGCCTCGAGCGCCTCCGCGTGGTCGGCCGAGGACGGGTCCGTCGCCGCCCGCACCGTGTCGGCCCAGGCCGCGGGGCCTCCCGGCACGTCGAGCGGAGCCGCGCCGCGCGCGCCCGTGCAGCGCGGCAGAGCCGACGACAGCGGCGCGATCGACTCCAGACGGATGACGTGGCGCCACTCGTCCTCGAGGTCGTAGACGTAGAAGAGCTCGTCCTGCTCCTGCTCGAGCACCTCGGCGAGCGCGACGCCCGCCTCGTCCACGAGGTCGGCGCCGAACTCCTCCGCGTCGGACGGCGAGCCGATCGGAGCCTGCTCCTCGTCGGGCACGCCGACGCTGAAGTAGTGCGGCTGCGCGTCGGTCCAGCCCAGCGAGAGCTGGAGCGCGAGGTGCAGATCGCGCAGCGACGACTCGGAGGAGAGCTCGAGGCGCCGCCAGACGACGGGCTTGGTCCCGAGCAGGGCGACGTGGAGCGCGTAGGCCGTCGCCGTGTCCTGGGTCGCCTCGTCGAGGATCTCGAGGCGGGTGGCCTCGCGCTCGCCGAGGAGGACGACCGTCGCGCGGACGACGGAGGCGAGGACGGGCGCCAGGCCCTCCGGCACGGCGTAGCCGAACTCGGGCGAGTGCAGCAGCAGCCCGAGCTCGGCGGTGTCGTCGAGCATCCGCTCGGCCGTGCCGACCATGCGCTCGCGCTCGTCGAGGGCCTCGTCGAGCGAGACTCCGGAGTCGGCTGCCAGCTCGTCGACCAGCTCGCCGACGACCAGGCCCGGGTGGATCTCGGCCTGGCAGGCGACCGCGATGCGGACCAGCACGGCGTCGGTGGTGGTGACCGCGCGCTCCTCCGGGGAGAAGGCGCCGTCCTCGGTGTCGGCGGCCGCCAGCGCGGTCTGGGCGCTGAGGATCCACTGCTCGAGGAAGCGGGCGACGTAGGCGATGCGCTCGGCGGCGGCCTCGTGCGCGTTGGAGCTGCGCCAGAGCACGGCGGCCTCGCCGAGACCTGCGGCGGATCCCTCCTGCTCGAGCACGGCCGAGCCGACCAGCGCGTCCCACCAGGCCGAGACCGGGATGCGGACGGAGTCGTCGCTCGGGGTGGATCCCGCGGAGGAGATGCCCGCCTCGACCGCGATCTCGCGGGCGGCGCGCTCGGTGAGGGTCGCGCCGTCGTCGGCGGCGAGGTGCTCGACCACGACGTCGGCGGCGTGCACGAGAGCGGTGGCGCGCACGGCGGAGAGCTGCTCCTCGGCCGGGACCTCGTCGAGCTCGGCGAGGTCGTCGAGCACGGCCTCCACGAAGGAGCCGGCGAGGTCGAGGACCTCGTCGAGGACGGCCTGGCACTCGTCCAGCTCCTCGTCGGTGCCGGTCCAGAGGTCCTCGTCGGTGAGGAAGTCGAGGAAGTGCTCGACGACCTCGGCGACGGTGAAGAGGGTGTCGTCGAGGTCGGCCTCGCTCTCCTCCCCCGACAGGTCTGCCTCGATCTGGTCGAAGACGGCCTCGAGCAGCTCGGCGTCGGGCTGGGCGAAGGAGCCGCGCGGGCGCAGGTCGCGGGTCATCGCGAAGAGGTCGGTCAGCACCTCGACGGCCTCGTCGGCCTCGAGGTGCTCGTGCTGCATGCCCACCTCGGCGAGGTGCGAGCGGTACCAGCTGCGGAACCGCACCATCAGCGCGGTCTCGGCCGTACGGCCGCCGCCCTGACCGCCGGACCCGCTCTGACCGCCTCCGGATCGTCCCTGGTTGCGCTTCTTGCCCATGATTCCTCCGCGACCGCTCCACTCACGACGAAGCGCTCCAGCCTACCCAGTGCGGGCGCGCGGCGGCACGCGCGGGTCGCCCCCTGTTCACCCTGTGCGCACCGGGTCCGCTCCCTCTGATGCGGCCGATCGCCCGAGTCCCGGGATCCGCGCGCTGTGGGAGTCCTCGCCGCCCGGGCCCCTGCCACACGGGTCGCGATGATGAGAAATCTCGCAGCGATCGGGCGGCGAGGCTTGCGCTCGGACCCTCCGCTTCGGTGGAGTGTCCGGATGACCGACACGACGGACACCGCCGAGACCGCTCCCGGGAAGGCGTCGCTCAAGCGGGTGATCACCGGGCCGCTGCTGTTCGCCTTCATCGTGGGCGACACACTCGGCGCCGGCATCTACACCCTGGTCGGCACGATGGCCGAGGACGTGGGCGGCGTGATCTGGCTGCCGCTGCTGATCGCGCTGGTCGTCGCCCTGCTCACGGCGGGCACGTACGCCGAGCTGATCACCAAGTACCCGCACGCCGGAGGGGCGGCGCGCTACGTGGACCGCGCGTTCGGGAAGCCGTACCTCTCGTTCCTGATCGGCTTCCTGATGATGGCGTCCGGCATCACGACGGCGGCCTCCCTGGCGAACGCGTTCGCCGGCGACTACCTCGGGGCTCTGCTGGACGTGCCGCCGATCCCCACCGCGATCGTCTTCATCGCGATCCTCACCCTGGTGAACCTGCGCGGGGTGAAGGAGTCGCTGACCGCGAACCTGGTCGCCTCGGTGATCGAGGTGAGCGGACTGGTCATCGTCATCGTCTGCGCCGCGATCTTCTTCGGCTCCGGCGACGGCGACGCCTCCCGCGTGCTCGAGTTCAACCCCGACGTCGCTCCGCTGCAGGGGGCGTTCGCCGCCTCGATCGTCGCCTTCTTCTCGTTCCTCGGCTTCGAGGCCGCGGCGAACATGGCCGAGGAGGTGCGGAACCCCTCGAAGGTCTACCCGCGGGCCCTCTTCGGTGCGCTGATCACCGCCGCCGTGGTCTACCTCCTGATCGCGCTCGGCGCCGTGATCGTGCTGCCGAACGACGAGCTCGCGGCCTCCAGCGGCCCCCTGCTGGACGTGGTCGCGGCGAGCGGAGTGGCGGTGCCGCCGTGGCTGTTCGGCCTGATCGCGCTCGTCGCCATCGCGAACGGCGCTCTGCTGTTCATGGTGATGGCGTCGCGGGTCGGCTTCGGGCTCGCCACCTCCGGGCTGCTGCCGAGCGCCTTCGGGAAGGTGCTGCCGGGCCGCCGCACGCCGTGGGTGTCGATCGTGGTCGTCGGCGGAGTGACGATGCTGCTCAGCCTGATCGGCGACGTCGGCACCCTCGCCGAGACGACGGTGCTGCTGCTCCTGCTGGTGTTCATCGCGGCGAACGTGTCGGTGCTGGTGCTGAAGAAGGACCGCGTCGACCACGCCCACTACTCCGTGCCGCGGGTGGTGCCGGTGCTCGCGACCATCGCGAGCGTGGTGCTGCTGACGCAGCAGACGGGCGTGATCTGGCTGGCGACAGCGGGCTACGTGGTCGTGGGGACGCTGCTGTTCCTCGCCACCCGCCTGGGGAAGCGGAAGCACGCGGAGCGGACCCCGGACTGATCCGGGCCGGCGGCGATCCGTCGCGAGCGGCCCGTCCGCGGATCCCCTGCGGGCCGTCCGCGGCGGATCGATCGCGGGGGGCGGTGAGGAGTGGGATCGTGAGGCTATGACCGTCACGCTCGAGCCGATGCCCGCCGCCGCTCTCGCCGCCTGGATGCGGGTCCAGCGCTCGGCGTACATCGAGGACCGGATGCGGGCGGGCGACGACGAGGCGGCCGCGACCCGCAACGCCGACGCCTCGTACGAGAAGTACTTCCCGGGCGGCTCCCCCGCCGCCGGGCACGACGTGCTCCTCGTCTCCGAGGACGGCCGCGCGGTCGGGTCGCTCTGGCTCGGCCCGCACCCGAGCGGACTCGAGGGCGTCGGGTACGTCTGGGACGTGCAGATCGACGCCGCCGAGCGCGGCCGCGGCCTCGGCCGGGCGGCGATGCTGCTCGCGGAGTCGCACGTCCGCTCCCGCGGCGGCTCCGCCCTCGCGCTGAACGTGTTCGGCTTCAACACCGCCGCGCGGGCGCTGTACGAGTCGCTCGGCTACGAGACGACCTCCCTGCAGATGCGCAAGCCGCTGGCCTGAGCGGGGGCTGCTCGACTCCGGGAAGGGGCACGACCCGGTCGCGCAGAACACCGCACGCCGTGCTCGAGGGCGGACGCCGACGGGCGCCCACCGACGAGCACGGCGGCGGTGGTGGAACCGCCGGAAATCAGCGGGACCCTGCGGTCAGCTCGTGGAGGCGACGGCGGTCGGGTCGCCGGTGCCGGACGGACGCGGGGTGTCACCCGGTCCGGTCGGCACCGACGCGCCGGTCGGCACCACGGTGCCGCCGGTCGCCATCCCCCGGCCGAAGGCCTGGCCCTGGAGGATCGCGCCGAGGTCGACGCCGGTCGCCGACCTGACGCTGTCGAACGTCGCGGCGAGACCCGCCGCCTGCTCGCGCGCGATGTGGGTGCCGGCGGTGTCGCCGCCGATCAGCGTCACCGAGCCGACGTTCTGGTAGCCCTTCGCGAACTCGGCCATGAGCGAGGGCAGCTGCCCGATGAGCTCGCGACCCAGGATCGCCTCCTGGTTCTCGCGGAGCGCCTCCGCCTCGGCCGCGATGGCCGCCGCGCTCGCCTCGCCCTTCGCGCGGATGGCCTCCGCCTCGGCGGTCGCGTTCGCGCGCAGCGCCTCGGCCTCTGCGCCCGCCTTGGCCCGCAGTGCGTGGGCCTCGGCCTCGGCGCGGGCGCTCACGGCGGCGGCCTCGGCGGCGGCGGACGCCTGGCGCGCCTCCGCCTGGCGCTGGACGGCGTACGCCTCGGCGTCCGAGACCTGCTGCGCGACCTGGCGGTCCGTCTCGGCCTTCTTCTCGCGTCCGTAGGCGTCGGCGTCGGCCTCGGTCTGACGGCGGTACTTCTCGGCGTCCGCGACGCGCTTGACGTCGGCGTCGAGCTCGGCCTGCCGGTTCTCGGCGCGCTGCACGAGGACGGCCTGCTCGCGCTCGGCGCGGGCCAGGTTCTCGGCCTGCTCGGCCTCGGCGTTGGCGCGGCCGACCTCGGACTTCGCGGCGGCGGTGTTCTTGTCGTAGGCGGTCTGCTCGATCAGGTTCGCCTCGTCCGTGGCCAGCTGGCGAGCCTTGACCTCGCGGGCCGCGTTGATCCGCGCGACGTCGGCCTCGCGGCGGACGCGCTCGATCTCCTGCGCTCCGAGCGCCTCGATGTAGCCGTTGCGGTCGGTGACGCCCTGGATGGCGAAGGAGTCGAGGACGAGGCCCTGGGCGAGCAGGTCGCCCTTGATGCCCTCGGCGATCTCGTCTCCCAGCTTCTGCCGGTCCTGCATGACCTCCTCGACGCTGAGCTTCGCGACGACGCCGCGGAGGGCGCCCTCGAGCTGCTCGGTCGTGAAGACGTCGATGGACTGGTCCTGCGACGCGAAGCGCTCGGCGGCGGCGCGGACCTGGTCGGCCGTGGACCCGATCTTGACCAGGGCGACGCCCGCGAGGTGGATGGTCACGCCGTTCTTGGTCTGCGCGACCGGCTCCATCTTGATCTGGCGGGAGCGCAGCGAGATGCGGTCGGACCGCTGGGTCAGCTTGTTCACGAACGCGCCGCCGCCGGTGATGACGGTCATGTTCGAGGTGAGGCCGTCCTCGCCCTTCTGCTTCTTCCCGACGATCACGATCGCCTCGTCGGCCTGCGGCACCTGGTACCAGGCGCGGAAGAGGAAGAAGCCGATGAGGGCGATCAGCAGGAGTGCGCCGACGGCGACTCCGGCGAGGACGATCCAGAGGAGATCCGGTTCCATGGGCGGGCGACCTTTCGTCCGACCCGCGCGACGCGGGTACCTGAGAGACGTACAGTTTCCATCGTGTCACAGCGCCTCGGACGGCCGCGTCGGCCGGAGGGGGGATACTGCGGACGCCGCCGAGAGCGGTTCACGCGGGGGCGGGCCCGGAGGAGGACGCCACGAACGAGGGCGTCGCGCGGAATGCCGCGGAAGAGATCAGTGCTGGGGTACCTGGACTCGAACCAAGAACAACTGAACCAGAATCAGCCGTGTTGCCAATTACACCATACCCCAATGGTCATCCGGAGGTGATCCCGGGACCAGGCGGCGACCGGATCGAGACCCGAGCGCCGAGAGACGACAGTACCCTACGCGGGCATCCCGCTCAAATCGAGCCGCGGACGACGCTGCCCTCGGACTCCGGGGCGGCCTCGCCGAGGCGGGCGCGGACGAGGTCGCGGTTGATCGCGGAGGCGACCTGGGCGCCCGATCCGGCGGCGACGATCAGCTGCTGCGGGCCGGGAGGGGTGACCTCGCCGGCTGCGTAGAGGCCGGGGACGGACGTGCGGCCACCGGCGTCGACGCGGAGGAAGCCGTCGGCGTCGCGGTCGGGGCCGGCCGCGTCCAGGTAGTCCAGCGCGGGCGTCCAGACGGGGCGGACGAACGCCCCGGTGCGCGGGACGACGTCGCCGTCGACGAGGCGGACGCCGGTCATCTCGGCGCGCTCCCCGGCGAGGTCGGCGACCGGGCGCCGGTCGACCCGGATGCCGATGGAGGCGAGCAGCGACTCGTCGGCGTCGCTCACCGTCCCGACGCCGTTGGTGAAGACGATCAGGTCGGTCGACCACTGCGAGAGGAGCATGGCCCGCTCCGCGAGGTCGTCGGTCTCGCCGATCAGGGCGAGCGCCTCCCCCGCCTTCTCGTAGCCGTCGCACTCCATGCAGCTGTGCACGGCGGTGCCGTAGTAGGCGCGCAGGCTCGGGAGCGCGGGCGGCGTCTCGAGCAGTCCCGCGGCGACCACGACGGCGGTGGCGACGACGGAGCGGTCGGCGCTGCCGCGCACGCCCCGGGCGCCGACGACGAACTCGCCGCCGGAGCGCTCGACCGACGTGACGAGGGCGTTGTGCACCTCGGCGGCCTCGTAGCGCTCGAACTCCTCGCGGCCGAGGCGGCGCAGCTCGAGCGGCGAGATGCCGTCGCGGGTGAGGAACCCGTGCGAGTGCAGGGTCGCGGCGTTCCGCGGGCGGTTGCTGTCGAGCAGCAGCACGCTGCGGCGCGCCCGGACGAGGTTGAGCGCGGTCGAGAGCCCGGCGGGGCCCCCGCCGATCACGACGACGTCGTAGCGTCCGCCGACCGTCTCCGCCACGGTCAGGCCTGCCGGGAGGCGCCGAGGTGAGCGCCCAGGCGGTCGAGGCGGGCGATCGACTCCTGCTTGCCGAGGATCTCCATCGACTCGAACAGCGGCGGCGAGACGCGGCGCCCGGAGACCGCGGTGCGCAGCGGCCCGTAGGCGATGCGGGGCTTGAGGCCGAGGCCCTCGATCAGCGCGGAGGCGAGCGCCTCCTGGATCGAGGCCGTCAGCCACTCGGACGCGGGGACGAGCTCGAGAGCGCCGATCGAGGCGGCGAGCACCTCGCCGGCGTTCGCGGGCAGGCCCTTCAGCGCGTCCTCGTCGTACTCGAGCGCGTCGGAGGAGGTGAAGAGGAACCCGAGCATCCCGGGGGCCTCCCCCAGCAGGCCGATCCGCTCCTGCACGAGGGGCGCGGCGGCGTCGAGCACCGCGCGCTGCTCGGCGGTCGGCTCGCCCGCGAGCACTCCGGCCGCCACGAGGTACGGGATCGTCCGCTCGGTGAAGTCGTCGACGGCCAGGAGGCGGATGTGGTCCCCGTTGATCGACTCGGCCTTCTTGAGGTCGAAGCGGGCCGGATTGGGGTTCACGTCGGCGACGTCGAAGGCGGCGACCATCTCGTCGATCGAGAAGACGTCGCGGTCGTGCGTGAGCGACCAGCCGAGCAGGGCGAGGTAGTTGACCAGGCCCTCCGGGATGAAGCCGCGGTCGCGGTGGTGGAAGAGGTTCGAGGACGGATCGCGCTTGGAGAGCTTCTTGCTGCCGTCGCCCATCACGTAGGGAAGGTGCCCGAAGCGCGGGACGAAGGTCGTCACTCCGATGTCGATCAGCGCGTGGTACAGCGCGATCTGCCGGGCGGTCGAGGGGAGGATGTCCTCGCCGCGCAGCACGTGGGTGATCTGCATGATCGCGTCGTCGACCGGGTTCACCAGCGTGTAGAGCGGCTGGCCGTTGGGGCGCACCACGACGAAGTCGCTGAAGGAGCCCGCGGGGAACGTGATCGGGCCGCGGACCAGGTCGTCGAAGGACAGGTCGGCGTCCGGCACGCGCAGGCGCAGCGCCGGGGCGCGGCCCTCGGCGCGGAAGGCGGCGCGCTCCTCCTCGGTGAGATCGCGGTCGTGGTTGTCGTACCCGTGCTGCTTCGCGCGGCCGGCCGCCTCGTTGCGCGCGTCGATCTCCTCGGCCGTGGAGTAGCTCTCGTAGAGGTGCCCCGAGGCCGTCAGGCGCGCGATCACGTCGAGGTAGACATCGGTGCGCTCGGACTGCCGGTACGGGCCGTGCGGGCCGCCGACTCCGACGCCCTCGTCCCAGTCGAGCTTCAGCCAGCGCAGCGCGTCGAGGATCTGCTCCACGCTCTCCTCGCTGTCGCGGGCGGCGTCCGTGTCCTCGATGCGGAAGACGAACGTGCCGCCGGTGTGGCGCGCGTACGCCCAGTTGAACAGGGCGGTGCGGATGAGGCCGACGTGCGGGGTCCCGGTCGGCGAGGGGCAGAAGCGGACGCGGACGTCGCTCCCGGTCGCGGTCGTGAACGGGTGCGCGTCCGGCGCGCTTTCCAGGGGCGGGGTGAGCTCAGACATACGAGGCCGATCCTACCGGCGGGAGCCGGTGCGGCGCCCGGGATCGCGGGGGCCGTGGCGCCTCCGCCCCGGGCACGGTGCGCGCCTCGCGGCGACTGCTTCTACCGGACAGCACTGCTCCGAGTCAACGGACTCCCCGAGCGAGCAGGAGCAGTGGTGCGCTGACCCCGGGCCTCTCGTCGAGAGGGCCCGAGCGCCGCACCGCAGGCCGCGCCGGGCCTCCGCGCGAGCGTGCCCGGAAGGAGCACTGATGAGCACGATCGATCTCGACCCCCGCACCGACCGCCCGAGCGCCCTCACCGAGGCGGCACGGGAGGAGAAGGACGCCCGCACGCTCTCGCTCTTCCAGGCCGCGGTGAGCGCGGAGGCCGCCGAGGGCGCGCGCATCCGCGAGCGCATCGTGCTCGACCACCTGGGCCTGGCCGAGGCCATGGCCCGCCGGGTCTCCAGGAGCGGAGGCGACTGGGCGGATCTGCGCCAGGTCGCCTACGTGGGCCTCGTGAAGGCCGCCCGCCGCTTCACTCCCGAGCGCGGCGACAGCTTCGCCGCGTTCGCCGTCCCCACGATCACCGGCGAGCTCAAGCGCCACCTCCGCGACCTCGGCTGGATGATCCGGCCGCCGCGCGGCGTGCAGGAGCTGCACCGCCGCTCCGCCGTCGTCGCCGACGAGCTCGCGCAGGAGCTCGGCCGTCACCCCACCGACCAGGAGATCGCCCGCCGCCTCGGAGTGGACGCGACGGAGGTGGCCGACGCGCGCCTCGCGGGGCATCCGCTCTCCCTCGACGAGACCGTGGGCGAGGGCGGCGTCGGCCTGGGCGACACCCTCGGCGGCGAGGACGAGCGGCTGCTCGAGATCGACCGGCGGCACGGGCTCGCCGAGGCCCTCGCCGAGCTCGAGGAGGGCCAGCGCGAGCTCCTGCGCATGCGCTTCGTCGAGGAGCGGACCCAGCAGCAGATAGCCGACGCCCTGGGGACGACGCAGATGCAGGTCTCGCGCCTGCAGCGGCGGATCCTCGCGCAGCTCGCCGACCGGCTCGGCGCCCCCTCGCGCAGCCATCAGCCGCGCGCTCCCCGGGCCCGCGTGGCCACGGTCACTCCGGTCCGACCGGCGACGCGGCTGAAGTCCGCCTGAGGTGGGCCTCGGCACGCGACGGGAGCGATGCGAGGGCGGCGAGGACGTCGTCGACCTGGACCGCGAGCAGCGCCGGATCCGGCTCGGCGGAGAAGACGTCGCCTCGGCGGAGGGAGGCGTCGGTCAGCACGACGTGCGGACCCGAGGCCGGAGGGCCCCAGGCCTCGGGCGGTGCCGGACCGAAGATCACGACCGAGGGGACGCCGTACGCGGAGGCGAGGTGCGCGGCTCCGGTGTCGACGGTCACCACGACCTCGGCGGCCGCGACGACCGCGGCGAACCCGCTGAGCGCGAGCTCCCCCGCCAGCACCTCGCCCGTGCCGGCGAGCTCGGCGACGCGGCGGGCGCGGTCGGCCTCGTTCGCGCCCCCGGTGTAGACGACGCGGTGCCCCTCGGCGGTGAGGGCGCGGGCCACCGCGGCGAAGCGCTCCTCCGGCCACTCGCGCGAGCCGTAGAAGGCCCCGATGTGCACGACGGCGGCTCCGGGGGCCGAGGCGGGCTCCTCCGGGACGGCGATCGCGACGTCCTCGGGGTCGGCGTCGAGACCGATCGAGTTCACCAGCCGGGCCCAGCGGGCGCGCTCGAGCTCGCCGTCGATCCAGAGCGGCCGCGGGTCCTCCGGGCCCGCGCCCGGGTCCAGCGCCGGGACGCGGAACTCCAGCGTGCGCTCGGGCGCGATCTCGCGCAGCCGCAGCCGCGACTCCGGGCCGTTGCCGTGGAGGTTCACGCCGAGCTCGACCCGGCCGGCGGCCATCGGCAGCGGGTCGTCGAGTCCGCGGAGGGTGGGCACGAGCGCGTCCAGGCCCTCGACGAGGTCGACGATCGGCTCGAGCCAGGGCGTGGTCGCCATGATCAGCCGGTGGTCCGGGAAGCCGCGGCGCAGGGCCTTGAGCGCCGGGACGGCGACGAGCAGGTCGCCGAGCTTGAGGGCGCGCAGCGCGAGGATCTCCGGAGTCCCGTCCGGGGCGGTGAGAGCGCGCACGGCGCCTCCTTCCTGTCGGAGTCCCCGTACCCCGCTGCGCGCACCTCAGACGCGCCGCCCGCAGATGCGAGCGACGCGCCCGGAGGGACCGACTTCTCCGGAAGGGGGTTTACATCCCCGGTCGAGGGGTACGAGGAGAAGGTGAACGACTCCTCCTCCCGGAGCGCCGACGAGCGCGCGAGGGCCCCGCGCCTGCGGGGGATCCTCTTCGACCGCGACGCGACGCTCGTGGTCGACGTGCCCTACAACGGCGACCCGGCGCAGGTCTCCCCGATGCCCACCGCCCTCGCCGCGGTCGAGCGGGCGCGCGAGGCGGGGCTGGCCGTGGGCGTGGTCACCAACCAGTCCGGGATCGCCCGCGGGATCATCGACCGCGGCCAGGCCGACGCGGTGAACCGGCGCGTGGACGAGCTCTTCGGCGGCTTCGACGTGTGGATGCTCTGCCCCCACGGCCCGGAGGACGACTGCTCCTGCCGGAAGCCCCGGCCCGGCATGGTTCTCGGCGCCGCCGAGCAGCTGGGACTGCCGGCACGGTCCCTCGCCGTGATCGGCGACATCGGGGCCGACGTCGGCGCCGCCGCCGCGGCCGGCGCCCGTGGAGTGCTGGTGCCGACTCCGGTCACCCGCGCCGAGGAGGTGGACGCCGCTCCGCTGCAGGCGGCGACGCTCCTCGAGGCGGTCGAGCTGCTGCTCGCGATGCAGCCCGACGAGGACGCCGAGTGAGGCGCCGCGTGCTCGTCGCCCGCCTGGACAGCGCGGGAGACGTCCTGCTGTGCGGACCCGCCGTCAGCGCGATCGCGGCCGACGCCGAGGTGCTGCTGCTGAGCGGTCCGCAGGGAGCGCCCGCGGCCGCGCTGCTGCCGGGTCCCTCCTCCGTCCGCACCTGGTGGTGCCCGTGGATCGGCGACGCCTCCCGCCCCGTCGACGCCGAGCTCGTCGACGAGCTGCGCGCGATCGTCGAGGAGTTCGCGCCGGACGAGGCCGTGATCCTCACCTCCTTCCACCAGTCGCCGCTTCCGCTGGCCCTGCTGCTCCGCCTCGCCGGTGTCGCCCGCATCACGGGCGCCTCGGTCGACTTCGCGGGCGCCCTGCTCGATGTGCGCCTCGTCCCGGGCGAGACCCTCGAGGAGGACCAGCCGGAGCCGGAGCGCGCGCTCGCGATCGCGGCGGCGGCCGGCTTCGCGCTGCCCGCCGGCGACGACGGACGGCTCCGCGTGCGCCGCGAGGGCGTGCTGCCCGCCGCTCTCGAGGGGATCGGCCCCTACGCGGTCGTGCACCCCGGGGCAGCCGTCCCCGCCCGCGCCTGGCCCGCGGCGAACGCGGCCCGCGCCGTCGAGCTGCTGGCGGACGCGGGCCTCGCCGTCGTCGTCACCGGCGGCCCGGGCGAGCGCTCCCTCACGGCCGAGGTCGCGGGCTCCCGCGGCATCGACCTCGGCGGGGCGACGGACTTCCCCGGCGCCGCCGAGGTGCTGGCCGGCGCCGAGGTCGTGATCTGCGGCAACACCGGCCCCGCGCACCTCGCCGCCGCGGTCGGCACCCCCGTGGTCAGCCTCTTCGCGCCGGTCGTCCCGGCCGTGCGCTGGGCGCCCTACGGCGTCCCGGTCGCGCTGCTCGGCGACCAGGAGGCGCCCTGCGCCGGCTCGCGCGCCCGCGTGTGCCCCGTCCCCGGCCATCCCTGCCTCGCGGGGGTGAGCGCCGAGGAGGCGGTCGCCGCCGCCCTCCGACTCCGACCCACGACTTCCCCGAGAGAGGCCATCGCATGAGGATCCTGCTCTGGCACGTGCACGGCGGCTGGGCGGATGCCTTCGTCCGCGGCGCCCATACCTACCTGCTCCCCACGACTCCGGCCCGCGACGGCTGGGGCCTGGGCACCGGCGGCCGCGACTGGCCGAGCGCCGTCGAGATCGCCCCCGAGGAGCTGCACGACGCCGACGTCGACGCGGTCCTCCTCCAGAGGCCCGAGGAGCTCGCCGAGGCCGAGCGCCTGCTCGGGCGACGCCTCGGCCGCGACGTGCCCGCCGTCTACGTGGAGCACAACACCCCCCGCGGGGACGTGCCGGACAACCGCCACCCGCTCGCCGACCGCGACGACCTGCTGATCGTCCACGTCACCCACTTCAACGCCCTGATGTGGGACACCGGATCGACGCGGACGAAGGTGATCGAGCACGGGATCCACGACCCGGGCCCTCTCTACACCGGCGAGCTGCCGCACTTCGGCGTGGTCGTCAACGAGCCCGTCCGCCGGGGCCGGGTCGCGGGGACCGACCTGCTCCCCCGCTTCGGCGCCGTCGCTCCGCTGGACGTCTTCGGGATGAAGACCGACCGGCTCGCCGAGCTGCCGGGCCTGGAGGACGTGACGGTCCTCGGCGACGTCCGCACGCAGGCGATGCACGGGGCCCTGGCCCGCCGCCGGGTCTACCTGCACCCGTTCCGATGGACCTCCCTCGGCCTCGCACTGCTGGAGGCGATGCACCTCGGGATGCCCGTCGTCGCGCTCGACGTGACGGAGGCGGGGCGCGCCGTCCCGCCCGAGGCCGGAGCGATCTCGAACGACCTCGACGCCCTCGTCGCCTCGGCCCGGGCGCTCGTCGAGGACCCGGACCGGGCCGCCCGCGCCGGCGCCGTCGCCCGCGAGGCCGCGCTCGCGCGCTACGGCCTCGCCCGGTTCCACCGCGACTGGGACGAGGTCCTCGCCGACCTCCCCGGACGCCGGTCGCCGGAGCCCGCTCTGGAAGGGAGCACCCGATGAAGCAGCACCTCTCCGCCGCGCCCGCGCTCACGATCGCCATGGTCTCGGAGCACGCGAGCCCGCTGGCGACCCTCGGCGGCGTCGACGCCGGCGGCCAGAACGTCCACGTGGCGGCCCTCGCCGACGCTCTCGCGCGCCGCGGCCACCGCGTCGTCGTCTACACCCGCCGCGACGACCCCTCCCTCCCCCGGCGCGTGCCCTTCACCTCGGGAGTCGAGGTCGTGCACATCGACGCCGGACCGCCACGCCGGGTGTCCAAGGACGAGCTGCTGCCCTTCATGGGCGACTTCGCCGTCGACCTCGCCGAGGAGTGGCTGCAGGAGCGGCCGGACCTCGTGCACAGCCACTTCTGGATGTCCGGGGTCGCCGCGCTCGACGCCTCCGAGCGGGTGGAGCGCGCCACCGGGCGGCGCGTGCCCGTCCTCCACACCTTCCACGCGCTGGGCGTGGTCAAGCGCCGCCAGCAGGGCGCGCTCGACACCAGCCCCGAGGAGCGCGCCTGGCTCGAGCCCGGAGTGGGCCAGAAGGCCGACGGCGTCGTCGCCACCTGCTCGGACGAGGCCTTCGAGCTCAAGGGGCTCGGCGTGCCGACCTCGCGCATCTCGGTGGTGCCCTGCGGAGTCGACATCGACCGGTTCTCGGTCGAGGGCCCGGTCGCGCCCCGCAGCGAGCGCTCGCGGCTGATGACCATCGGACGCCTGGTGCCGCGCAAGGGCATGGGCATCGCGATCGAGGCGCTCGCGCACCTGGTCGCGGCCGGCCACGACGCCGAGCTCGTCGTGGTCGGGGGCTCCGGCTCCGGCGACGCGCTGACGGCGGACCCCGAGTACCAGCGGCTGCACGGCGTCGCCGAGAGCCTCGGCGTCGCGGACCGTGTCGACTTCGTCGGCCAGCTCTCGCAGACCGAGATGCCCGCGATGCTCCGCTCGGCCGACGTCGTGGTCTGCGCGCCCTGGTACGAGCCGTTCGGCATCACTCCGCTCGAGGCGATGGCCTGCGGCGTGCCGGTCGTCGCCTCCTCCGTGGGCGGCCTGATCGACACCGTGGTCGAGGACGTCACCGGGGTCCACGTGCCTCCGCGCGATCCGGTCGCCCTGGCCGCCGCCCTCGGCTCGCTGCTGGAGGACCCCGACCGCGCCCGCGCCTACGGGGCCGCCGGCCGCGAGCGCGTCGAGTCCCGCTACTCCTGGGACCGCGTCGCCGCCGACACCGAGCGCGCCTACGTCACGACCCTCGCCGGCCTCGGCGACGAGTCGCTCCTCACCGGCGCCACGAGCGCACCCTCATCCCCCACCACCCGGAAGGCGGCTCCGCGACGATGACCATCGACACCGCGACCATCGACACCGTTCTGGACACCCCGGCCGGCGCCGCCCGGCGCCTCGTCGACGACCACGTGGCGCGCGCGCTCGACGCGGTCGCGCAGCTGGAGCGCCACTCCGACAGGATCGCCGCCTGGGGCGTCGAGCTCGCCGACCGCCTGCACTCCGGCGCGCGCCTGCTCGCCGCGGGCAACGGCGGCTCTGCGGCGGAGGCGCAGCACCTCACCGCCGAGCTCGTCGGCCGCTTCGACGGCGACCGCGTCCCCTTCTCCGCCATCTCGCTGCACGCCGAGACGTCGAGCCTGACCGCGATCGGCAACGACTACGGCTTCGACCACGTGTTCTCGCGCCAGGTCACCGCGCACGCCCGGGCGGGGGACGTCGTGGTGCTGCTCTCCACCAGCGGACGCAGCGCGAACCTCCTCCACGCCGCGGAGGCCGCCCGTGCGGCGGGCGCCCGGTCGTGGGCGCTGACCGGCGAGGGGCCGAACCCGCTCACCGAGCTCTGCGACGAGGCGATCGCCCTCGAGGGCCACGGCTCCAACGTGCAGGAGGCGCAGCTGGTGCTCGTTCACGCGCTCTGCCGGGCCTTCGAGCACCGGATCCGCGCGCGGACGGCGGCCGCCGCGTGAGCCGCCTGCGCCTCGTCGTCGTCGGCGACGTGATGCTCGACGTCGACCTCTCCGGACCCGCCGAGCGGCTGAGCCCGGACGCCCCCGTCCCCGTGGTCGACGTGTCGGCCCGCAGCGCCCGAGCCGGCGGTGCCGGGCTCGTCGCCCGGATGCTCGCCCGCGACGGGCACGAGGTGACGCTGGTGACCGCGCTCGCTGAGGACTCGGATCCGGACGTGGCGGAGCTGCGCGCCGAGCTGTCCGGCGTCCGCCTGGTCGCCGGGCCCTCGGGAGCGGCGACGCCGGTGAAGACCCGCGTCGCCGCCTCCGGCCAGGCCGTCGTGCGGATCGACCGCGGCTGCGAGACGCCGCCCGTCCCCGGCGTCACCGACGCGATGCTCGCCGCGCTCGCCGACGCCGACGCCGTGATCGTCGCCGACTACGGCCGCCGCCTGACCGAGGAGCCGTCGCTCCGCACGGCGCTCGACGCGCTCACCGTGCCGCTGGTGTGGGATCCGCACCCGCGGGGCTCGCAGCCGGTCGCCGCCACCTCCCTCGCCACCCCGAACCTGGCCGAGGCCACCGCCTTCTCGGGAGCCGTCGGCCGCGGAGTGACGCGCGCCGAGTCCGCCGCGACCACCCTCCTCGAGCGCTGGGGCTGCGGTGCGGTCACCGTGACGATGGGATCCTCCGGCGCCCTGCTGCGCTCACGCGGCGCCGGCGTCCCGGTCGTCGCACCGGCCGTCGCCGTGCCGCCCACCGACCCGTGCGGCGCGGGCGACCGGTTCGCCGCCTCCGCCGCCGTCGCCCTCGCCGAGGGCGCGAGCACCTCGGAGGCGGTGCAGGCGGCGGTCGCCGCGGCCGGCGCCTACCTCCTCGCGGGAGGGGTCGCCTCCCTCTCCGCTCCCGCCGACCCCGCACCCCTCCACGGCGGCGGGGTGGACGCCCTGCGCGTCGCCGAGTCCGTCCGCGCGGCAGGAGGAACGGTGGTCGCGACGGGCGGCTGCTTCGACCTGCTCCACGCCGGCCACGCCCGCACCCTCTCCGCAGCACGCGCTCTCGGCGACTGCCTGATCGTCTGCCTCAACTCGGACGACTCCGTGCGGCGCCTCAAGGGCGCGGCGCGGCCGATCATCCCCGAGGACGACCGCGTCGACCTGCTGCTCGCGCTCGAGTGCGTCGACGCCGTGCTGGTCTTCGGCGAGGACACGCCGGACGAGGCGCTGCGCCGCATCCGCCCCGACGTCTGGGTGAAGGGCGGCGACTACTCCGCCGAGTCCCTCCCCGAGACGGCGACGGTGGCGGAGTGGGGCGGCCGGGTCCTGACCGTGCCGTACCACCCGGGCCGCTCGACCACCCATCTCGCCGCCGCGCTCGCGCGCGTCGGCTGACCCGCGGCCCACGAGGCCCGCAGACCACCCCCGGAAGGAAACCATGAGCACCACTCCCACCCCCATCGGCCGCGTCCTGATCACCGGAGGAGCCTCCGGGCTCGGTGCGGCCGTCGCCGCCGCGGTCACCGCCGCCGGCGGCACCCCGATCGTGCTCGACCGCGACGTCTCGTCGGTGAAGGAGGGCGTCGCCGCCTACCAGGTCGACGTCGCGAAGACCCGCGAGGCCGAGAAGGCGGTCGTCGAGATCGCCCGCGAGCACGGCGGGCTCGACGCCGTCGTGACCGCGGCCGGCATCGACCGCTGCGGCCGCCTCGTCGATGTGGAGCCGGAGGAGTGGGAGCGCGTCATCTCCGTCAACCTCCTCGGCACCGCGGCCGTCGTCCGGGCGGCGCTGCCCTTCCTCACCGAGACCCACGGCCGCGTCGTCACCGTCGCCTCCTCGCTCGCGATCAAGGCCGTCTCGGACGCGACCGCGTACTGCGCCTCGAAGTTCGGCGTGCTCGGCTTCACCCGCGCGCTCGCGGCCGAGACCAAGGGCGAGATCGGAGTGACCACGCTGATCCCGTCGGGCATGAAGACGCGCTTCTTCGACGACCGCGACGAGCAGTACAAGCCGGGCCCGGACGCGCTGCTGAACGACCCGGAGAACGTGTCGAACGCCGTCATGTTCGTCCTCGGCCAGCCGCGCGGCTGCGAGGTCCGCGAGCTCGTCATCACGCACGAGGAGGAGCCGTCCTGGCCGTGATCCGCTGATCCGGGCGCGCCCCGGATCCCCCTCCGCGAGACGCCGCCTCGGTTCGCACGCCCCGGCGCGTCGCGTACCGAGGTGGCGTCTCGCGGTTCAGCGGGTGGAGGCGAGCACCCCGCGGACGTCCTCGAGCACCGCCTCGACGCGCACGTCGCCGACGAACGTGACGTCGTGCTCGCAGCGCGGAGCGGTCCAGCCGACCTGCGTGGCGTCGCGCCCGCAGACCGGGCAGTGCGTGGTCCAGCTCAGCTGCACCCGGTGGCGCTGCCGCCCGAGGGCCGCGGCGTTGATCGCGTTGCCCACCCAGAAGATCCCGACCGTCGGAGCGCCGACCGCGGCGGCGAGATGGCGGGGTCCGGAGTCGTTGCCGAGCACGAGGTCGGCGAGCGAGAGCAGCGGAGCGAGGTCCGGAAGGTCCACGACGCCCGCCCAGGAGACCGCTCCCGGCGCTCCGGCGACGATCTCGTCGGCGGCGGGCACGTCCGAGGCGTCGCCCACCACCAGCACGCGCGCGCCGTCCGCCAGCAGCTCCGTCGCCACGGCGGCGAAGGAGGCGGCGGGCCAGCGGCGGCGGGGATCGGTCGCGCCGGGGTGGATCAGCACCAGCGGTCCGCCCGCGGGCAGCGCCGCGGCGAGGCGGTCCCGCCGCTCCGGATCCACGGCGAGCGCCGGCTCGAGGCGTGTCGCGGGCGCTCCTGCCAGCCCGACGATCTCGAGCGCCCGCAGCATCTCGTGCTGGTAGTAGACGTAGGGGATCGTGCGCTCGAGCTCCGCGGCGTCGTCGGTGCGCGACCCGACCGTGTGGCGCGCGCCGAGGCGCTGGAGGAACGGGTTGGAGTAGCGCCCGCCGCCGTGCAGCTGCACGGCCAGGTCGAAGCGGCGCGCGCGCATCCGCTCGGTGAAGTCCTCGACGACCCGGGGGTCCTCCCCCTCTCCGTCGCGGACGCCCTGCGCCACCGGCAGGATCTCGACGTCGGCGATCGGCGACTCGACGCCCGTCAGCAGGACCCGGTGCGCGGGCGTCCCGAGCAGGGTGATCTCGGCTCCCGGGTAGGCGGCCGCGAGGGCGTCGACGGCGGGCAGCGCGAACAGCAGGTCGCCGAGTCCGCCGCCGCGCAGGACGGCGATCCTCTCGACTCCGGCGAAGGGCTCTCGGAGGGGGGCGATGGCGACCACGACGGGTTCCTCTCAGGTGCGGAGGGCGCGCGGGCGCCGCTCCGGGGACGGTGCACTCCTCCACTTCCCCGCCGGGACCGATCCGAAACCGGATCGGCGGCGAGCCCTCGTCGCCGATCCGGGGGCGGATTCCCGAGGCGGCGTGTCTAGGCGCGCACCACCCGGGTACCGGACGGATGCGTCCGCCACTCCGCGGGCGCCCCCGACCGAGAGGTGACCGTGACCATCGACATCACGACCCCCGCCACGACCGCCGCCGACGCCGTCCGCCGCGCGCGGACCGCGTTCCCCGCGTGGGCCGCCACCGCGCCCGCCGAGCGCGGCGCCCTGCTCCGTGCCGCCGCCCACCGCGTGGCCGAGCGCGAGCAGGAGCTCGCCGACCTCAACACGCAGGAGACGGGCAAGCCCGCCGGCGACGCCCTGGGCGGCGTCCGCGCCGGTGTCGACACGCTGCTCCAGTACGCCGAGCTCGGCCCGCTGCACCGCGGGAGGAGCCTGCGCGGAGGGGCGCTCAACGTCGATCTCGCCCTGCCGCACCCGCGCGGTGTCGTGCTCGCCCTCACTCCGTGGAACGACCCGGTCGCCGTCGCTGCGGGCCTCCTGGGCGCCGCGATCGTCTCCGGTGACGTCGTCGTGCACAAGCCGAGCGAGCGCAGTCCGGGCACGGGCGCCCTCTTCACGAGCATCCTCGCCGAGGCGCTGCCCGAGGGCGTGCTGACCCTGGTCGAGGGCGACGGGGCGGTCGGCGACGAGCTGGCGCGCACCGAGGGCGTCGACGTCCTCGCCCACGTCGGCTCGACCGCCACCGGCCGCGCGCTCGCCCGGGTCGCCGCCGTCACCGGCGCGCACGTGATCCTCGAGAACGGCGGCAACGACGCGCTCGTCGTCGACCGCGACGTCGATCCGGTCTGGGCCGCCGAGCAGGCCGCGCTGGGCGCCTTCGCCAACGCCGGCCAGATCTGCACCTCCGTCGAGCGGATCTACGTGCACCGCGACATCGCCGAGGCGTTCACGGCGGCGCTGGTCGCCGAGGCCGACCGCTGGAGCGCGGGCCCGCTCCCCCGCCTTGTCGACGCCCGCATGCGCGACGCCGTCCACGAGCACGTCACGGAGGCGCTCGGCAGCGGCGCGCGCGCCCTCACCGGCGGCACTCCCGGGGACGGCACCTTTTACCCCGCGACCGTCCTGGCCGACTGCACCGAGTCGATGCTGGTGATGACGGAGGAGACCTTCGGGCCCGTCGCGCCGATCCGCGTCGTCGACTCCTTCGACGAGGGCCTGGACCTGGCCGCCGCGAGCCCCTACGGCCTGGCCGCCTCGATCCTCACCGCCGACATGGAGCACGCTCACCGCGCCGCGGCGACGCTGCCGGTCGGCACAGTCAAGGTCAACGGCGTCTTCGGAGGAGCGCCGGGCGGCAGCGCCCAGCCCCGCGGAGCATCCGGCTCCGGCTTCGGCTACGGCCCGGAGCTGCTCGACGAGATGACCACCACCACGGTCGTGCACTTCGGCCTGCCCGTCCTGCCGGGAGGCGCGCGATGAGCCTCGAGGGCTCGGCGCTCCAGCGGGCGAGCGCCCTCCTGGCGCACGTCCACGAGCGCCCACCGGTCGTCGCCGTGATCGGGGACCTCATCCTCGACTCCTGGTGGCTCGGCGAGGCGGAGCGCGTCACGCGGGAGGCGCCCGCGCCGGTCCTGCGGCTCGAGGACGTCGTCGACGTCGCGGGCGGGGCCGCCAACACCGCCGCCAACCTGCGCGCGCTGGGCGCCGTCGTCCGCACGGTCGGTGTGGCCGGACGCGACTCCGAGGGCGACCGGCTCGTGCGCGCCCTCGACCGGGCCGGCCTGGACACCTCCCGGGTCGTCCGCACCGGCGCCGCGACGACGATCAAGACCCGCGTGGTCGGCGGCGACAGCGTGATGCTGCGCGTCGACTCCGGCCCGCACCGCCCGGCCGACGACGAGCTGGCCCTGCTCGCCGGTGCCGCCGCCGAGGCCGCCGCGGGCGCCGACGCCGTCCTGGTCTGCGACTACGGCTCGGGGATCCTCCGCGAGGCCGTCGAGCGCCTGCTCGCCGTCGAGCGCCCCGGCCTCCTCGTGGTCGACGCGCACGAGCTCTCCGACTGGGCCTTCGCCCGGCCGGACCTCGTCACTCCGAACGCCAAGGAGGCGGAGCGGCTGCTCGGCGGCTCCCTCGGCCGCGGGACGGAGCGGGCTGCCGCCGTGCGCGACGCGGCGGACGACCTGCGCGCCCGCTCGGGCGCCCGGCACGTCGTGGTCACCCTCGACCGGGACGGCTCCACCGCGCTCGACGCCGACGGCACGGTCAGCCGCACCTTCGCTCAGCCCGCGGAGGAGAAGCAGGCGTCCGGCGCCGGAGACACCTTCGCCGCGACCGCCACCCTCGCCCTCGCCGCCGGCCGCTCCCTCGCCACCGCCGTCGATCTGGCGCAGGCCGCCGCCGACGTGGTCGTGCAGCGCCCCGGCACCTCCGTCTGCTCGGGCGACGACCTGCTCGCCTCCCTCGCCGCTCCCGGCGCCGTCGTGCTCGGCGAGGACGCCCTCGTCGAGGTCCTCGCGGAGCAGTCGCACCGCGGTCGCCGCGTGGTGTTCACCAACGGCTGCTTCGACGTCCTGCACCGCGGCCACACGGCGTATCTCCGCCAGGCCCGCGAGCTCGGCGACGTGCTCGTGGTCGCGGTGAACGACGACGACTCCGTCCGGCGGCTGAAGGGCGAGGGACGGCCGATCAACCCGGAGGGCGACCGCGCGGGCGTGATCGCCGAGCTGGGCTGCGTCGACTACGTGACTCTCTTCGGCGGAGACACCCCCATCCCGCTGCTCGAGCGCGTGCAGCCCGACGTCTACGTGAAGGGCGGGGACTACAACCCCGACATGCTCGCGGAGGCGGCCGTCGTCCGCTCCTACGGGGGCGTCGTCACCACGGTCGGCTACGTCTCGGAGCACTCCACGACCGAGATGGTCCAGCGCATCCGATCGGCCGCGCCGTGACCAGCCGCCGGTGGTCCGGGCGCTGGGGGGTCCCGGAGGCTCCCCGGCAGCCGCTGATCGACGTGCTGGTGCCGACGGTCGGCCGCCGTGCCGAGCTCGCCGCCACGCTCGCCGGACTCGCCGCCCAGGACGACCCGCCCTTCCGCGTGATCGTGAGCGACCAGTCCGACGACGCGGTCGCCGAGAGCGACCCGACGATCCTCGCGATGCTGCGCGTGCTGGAGGCGCAGGGCCGGGCTCCGGTGGTGCGCCGGCACCTGCCCCGGCGCGGGCTCGCGGAGCAGAGGCACTACCTCCTCTCCCTCGCCACCGCCCCGGCCGTCCTCTTCCTCGACGACGACGTGTGGCTCGAGCCGGGCACGCTCTCGCGGCTGCACGAGGCCCTCGAGCGCCTCGACTGCGGCTTCGTCGGCTCCGCGGTGCAGGGCCTGTCCTACCTCGAGGACGTGCGCCCGCACGAGACCGAGTCGTTCGAGACCTGGGAGGAGCGCGTGGAGCCCGAGCGGGTGCGGCGCGGAACCCCGGAGTTCGAGCGCTGGCCGCTGCACAACGCGGCGAATCTCACGCACGTCGCCGCCCGCCTCGACGTCCCGGAGGGCGCCTGGCGCGCGTACCGGGTCGCCTGGCTGGGCGCGTGCGTCCTCTACCGCCGCGACGCCCTCCTGGCCGTCGGCGGCTTCGACTTCTGGGAGCAGCTGCCCCCGGAGCACAGCGGTGAGGACGTCGCCGCGCAGTGGCGCGTCATGGAGCGCTTCGGCGGCGCGGGCCTCGTGCCCAGCGGCGCCGTGCACCTCGAGACGCCCACGACGGTCACCGACCGGCGCGTCGACGCCTTCGACCGGCTCTTCGCCGAAGAGCACTCGTAACACTCAGCAAGGCGACGAAAGGACAGCACGATGGACGCACCCAACCCGATCCAGATCCAGAAGTACCTCTCGGGCATCGACTACCCCGCCTCGAAGGACACGATCGTCGAGACCGCGGAGAAGGAGGGCGCGGACGGCGACGTCCTCGAGGCCCTCCGTGCGATCCCGGACGGCGACTACGAGAAGCCCACCGACGTGAGCTCGGCCGTCTCGAAGGTCTGACCCCCTCCGCGGGACGCCGCTCCGGTGCACGGCACGCCGTGCCTGCCGTACCGGAGCGGCGTCCCGCGTGCGGCGATCGGCCGGCGCGGAGAGCCGGGGTCAGGCGGAGGCGTGCTCGTGCTCGCGCAGGACGCCGGACTCGAGCGCCTGGAACGACAGCACCTTGTAGCCCTCGGACTCGAAGAAGATCGTCGCCCGGTCGGCCTCCACGCTCATCACGGTGCCGGCGCCCCACTCGCGGTGCTCCACCGACTCGTCGACGCTCAGAGGGGCGTCCACGGGCGCCTCGACGGTCTCGCCGCTCGCCTCGTGCCGCTCGCAGCCGTCGCAGTTGCCGCACCACTCGGCCGACTCCACGCCGAAGTAGTCCAGCAGGACTCGGCGGCGGCACTGGCTGGTCTCCGCGTACGCGCGCATCATCGACAGGCGCGACTCCGCGATCCGCTCGCGGGAGGCCAGAGCCTCCTTCACCGCGTGCACGGCCTCGTCGCCGGAGGCCTCGCGCGTCCCGCGCAGACCGGAGCCGGTCTCCACCAGCCCCGCGTCCGCGAGATCGTTGACGATCCGGGCGATCGTGCGGGCCGGCTTCCCCAGCTCCTTCGCGAGAGCCGCGGAGTCGAGCCCCGGCTGCTCCGAGACGGCCGCCCAGATCACGCGCAGCGCGGCCTTGTCGACCGAGCGCTTGGCGAAGAAGCGGCGGAGACCCAGATCCTCGGCGCGGTAGTGCAGCGCGCCCGTCGCCGGCTCGCCGTCGCGGCCCGCGCGGCCGATCTCCTGGTAGTACGCGTCGAGCGACTCGGTGGTCGTCGCGTGCAGCACGAAGCGGACGTCGGCCCGGTCGATGCCCATCCCGAAGGCCGAGGTCGCGACGACGACGTCGAGCTCGCCAGCGCGCCACTGCTCGTGCACGACCTTGCGCTCGGACACCTTGAGTCCGGCGTGGTACGCCGCGACCCGGCGCCCCTCCGCCGCGATGTCGGCCGCGTAGGCCTCCGTCTCCTTGCGGGTGGCGACGTAGACCAGGCCCGGAGCCGTCCAGCTGCGGGCCTCCTCGACCACGGCGGCGCGCTTCTCGTTCTCGCTCTCGTGGCGGTGCACCACCAGCCGGATCTCCGGACGGTCGACGCCGTGCACCTGGATCTCGGGGTCGGTCATCCGGAGGCGCTCGATGATCTCGTCGCGCACCGGCCCGGAGGCGGTGGCGGTCATCGCGAGCACCGGCGGGTCTCCGAGCTCGCCGCGCACATCGGCCAGGCGGAGGTAGTCGGGGCGGAAGTCGTGGCCCCAGGAGGAGACGCAGTGCGCCTCGTCGACGACCAGGAGCGACACTCCCGCGGCCGCCAGACGCGCCACGTTCTCGGGCTTGGCGAGCTGCTCGGGCGCCAGGAGCACGTAGAGCGGGCCGCCCTCGTCGATCCGGTCCCAGGCGCGGGCGACGGCCGCGGCGCCCTGGGAGGAGTTGATCGCGACGGCGGGCGGGGCCGCCGGAGCCGCCTCGATCGCGGCGAGCTGGTCGGCCTGCAGGGCGACGAGCGGGGAGACGACCAGGACGACGCCGCCGCGCTCGGCTCCGGCGATCTGGTAGACCGCGGACTTGCCGCCGCCCGTCGCCAGCACCAGCAGCGTGTCGCGCCCGGAGGCGGCCGACTCGATCGCCTCGCGCTGACCGGGGAGCAGCGACGACCAGCCGAAGTCCTCCCGGGCGATGCGGCTGACGGAGTCGGTGCGGGAGGAGTTCATAGCTCGACGCTACGACCAGACGGCCCCGGAGGCAGTCCGCTTGACAGCGCCGGGCAGCACGGTGAAGGCGCGTCGCCCGGCCTCACGGCCCGCCTCTGCCCCCTCGCCCCCGCGCTGTCAACGTCCTGCGGAGGGGCCCGTCGCGTGCTGGGCTGGAGCCCCGACGAGAGGAGCCGACATGGCCGACCAGAACGTGAACGAGGACCTTCCCGGATCCGGCGGCGACGCCGCCCCGAACACCGGCGGCGCGCAGACGGTGCTGCCCGGCGAGGACGCGGCCGACGCCTCCGCCGCCGGGGCCGCTCCCGGGGGCACCGCGATCGACCGCGGTGTCACGGACGCCGTGACCGACGGCGACAGCGGAGGGGACACCGTCTCCGGCGACGCCGACCTGCCGGACGAGACCGAGGGCGCGGTCGGCAGCGACCCGGCGAGCGCCGACTGACGTCCCGCTCGGACGCGTCCGGCCCGCCGGATCCGAGGATCCTTGCGGGCCGGAGGCGCTCGTCCCTCCGCGCAGGAGGGCCCGGGCTCAGCGCCGGACGACCACCGGGTTGAACAGCGTGCCGATGCCCTCGACGTCCACCGCGACGGTGTCCCCGTTCGCGATCGGCCCGACGCCGGCGGGCGTCCCGGTGAGGATCACGTCCCCGGGGAGCAGCGTGAAGATGCGCGAGACGTAGGCCACGAGCTCGGGCACCCCGTGGATCATGTCGCCGGTGCTGCCCGACTGCTGCACGCGCCCGTTGACGCGGGTCTCGATCGCGCTCTCGTTCCAGACGAACTCGGTCTCGATGACCGGTCCGAGCGGGCAGAAGGTGTCGTAGCCCTTCGCCCGCGCCCACTGGCCGTCGGAGCGCTGGAGGTCGCGTGCGGTGACGTCGTTGGCGATCGTGTACCCGAAGACCACGTCCTCGTAGTCCTCCGCGCGGACGTTGCGGGCCACGGCGCCGATCACGATCGCCAGCTCGCCCTCGAACTCCACCTGCTGGCTGTCCTCGGGGAGGACGATCGCCTCGTCCGGGCCGATGACCGACGTGTTCGGCTTGAGGAACACCAGCGGCTCCGCCGGGGCGTCGCCGCCCATCTCGGCCGCGTGGTCGGCGTAGTTCTTCCCGATGCCGACGATCTTGGAGCGCGGGATCACCGGCGCGAGGAGCTTCGCCTCCGCGATCGGGATGCGCTCCCCCGTGGTGTCGAACCCGGCGAACATCGGGTCGCCGGCGAGCACGACCAGGTCGTCCTCGTCCACGATCCCGAAGTGGATCGCTCCCCCGTTGTCCCCGTCGCGCTGCGTGGCGAATCGTGCGATCTTCATGCGTCCAGCCTCGTCATCCATCCGTGCGTGTCCTCGCGGCGTCCGTACTGGATGCCGGTCAGCTCCTCGCGGAGCGACATCGTGAGCTCCCCGGCGGGCGCGCTCTCGCGGCCGACGGAGAAGCCCTCGCCCTTGAGCTCGGCGATCGGGGTGATCACGGCGGCGGTCCCGCAGGCGAACACCTCGACCACGTCGCCGGAGGCCACTCCGTCGCGCCATTCGTCGATGCTCACGCGGCGCCGCTCGACGCGGTGGCCGCGGTCCTCGGCGAGCTGCAGGACGCTGTCGCGCGTGATGCCCTCGAGGATCGAGTCCGATTCCGGGGTGACCAGCGTGCCGTCCTTCTTCACCAGCACCACGTTCATGCCGCCGAGCTCCTCGATCCACTGCGACTCCTGCGAGTCGAGGAAGAGGACCTGCGCGCAGCCGTGGCTGTAGGCCTCCTGCTGCGGGAGGAGGGAGGAGGCGTAGTTGCCACCCGTCTTCGCCGCTCCCGTGCCGCCCTTGCCCGCCCGGGCGTAGGAGGTGGAGAGCCAGATCGACACGGGGGCGACGCCGCCCGAGAAGTAGGCGCCGGCGGGGCTGGCGATCACGTAGTAGCCGACGTCCTCGGCCGCGCGCACGCCGAGGAACGCCTCCTGCGCGAACATGAACGGGCGCAGGTAGAGGCTGGTCTCCGGCTCCGAGGGCACCCAGTCGCCGTCGACCGCGATCAGCTGCCGCAGCGACTCGACGAAGAGGTCCGTCGGGAGCTCCGGCAGCGCGAGACGGCGGGCCGAGCGCTGCAGGCGGCGCGCGTTCGCCTCCGGGCGGAAGGTCCAGACGGAGCCGTCCTCGTGGCGGTAGGCCTTCATCCCCTCGAAGATCTCCTGCGCGTAGTGCAGGACGGCGGCGGCGGGGTCGAGCGCGAGCGGGCCGTAGGGCTCGACGCGGGCGCTGTGCCAGCCGTCCGCGCGGGTCCAGCGGAGGCCGACCATGTGGTCGGTGAAGTGCATGCCGAAGCCGGGGTTCGCGAGGATCCGGGCGCGCTCCTCGGCGGAGCGGGGCGCGGGGGCGGCGGTCACCTCGAACGCGAGGTCGGCGGGGGCGGAGTCGGTGCTCATCGTGGTGGTGTCCTTCTGCGGGGGATCAGCGGAGGCGGGCGACGACGGAGTCGCCGATCGCGGCCGTGGAGCGCGGGGTGCCGTCGCGCGACTCGATGTCGGCGGTCACGGCCGCGGTGACGCGGGCGGCCTCGTCGCTCCGGCCGAGGTGGTCCAGCAGCATCGCGGCCGAGAGGATCGCGGCGGTCGGGTCGGCGAGCTGCCGTCCTGCGATGTCGGGCGCGGATCCGTGGACCGGCTCGAACATGCTGGGGAACGCGCCGTCGGGGTTGATGTTGCCCGAGGCCGCGAGTCCGATGCCGCCGCTGATCGCGCCGGCCAGATCGGTCAGGATGTCGCCGAAGAGGTTGTCGGTGACGATGACGTCGAACCTAGCAGGGTCGGTCACGAGGAAGATCGTGGCGGCGTCCACGTGGAGGTAGTCGACGGCCACGTCCTCGAAGGCGGCCCCCACCTCGTCGACGATCCGCTTCCAGAGCGAGCCGGAGAAGACGAGGACGTTCGTCTTGTGGACGAGCGTCAGCCGGGAGCGGCGCGTGCGGGCGAGCTCGAACGCGTGTCGGACGACGCGCTCGACCCCGTAGGCGGTGTTGACCGACACCTCGTTGGCGACCTCGTGCGGGGTGCCCTGCCGGATCGAGCCGCCGGTACCGACGTAGGGCCCCTCCGTGCCCTCGCGGACGACCACGAAGTCGACCTCGCCGGGAGCCGCGAGCGGCGAGGGGACGCCCGCGTAGAGACGGGTCGGCCGCAGGTTGACGTAGTGGTCGAGCTCGAAGCGCAGCCGCAGGAGCAGCCCGCGCTCGATGTTCGCGTCCCGGAGGCGCGGGTCCCCCGGTGCTCCGCCGACGGCGCCCAGGAGGATCGCGTCGTGCCCCGCGATCGCCGCGAGGTCCTCGTCGGTGAGGACGTCGCCGGTCTCGAGGTAGCGGGCGGCGCCGAGCGAGAAGGTGGTCGTCTCGAGCACCAGGTCGGAGTCGGCGGTGACGGCGTCGAGGACCTTGACGGCCTCGGCGGTCACCTCGGGCCCGATCCCGTCTCCGGGGATGACGGCGAGCTTCACGGTGCGGGGCATGGCGGTCCTCAGGCGTACGGGGTCGGAGTCCCCCCAGCGTACTCGCGGCCCGCCCGCGCCGCGGTCCGGGGCACGCGCCCCCGTCGGGCTGGCGAGGGCCGCCCGGGAGGCGCTGCGCGTCCCGGGCGGCCTCCCTCGGGAGGAGAGGAGGAGCGTCAGCTCCGGCGGAGGCGCCAGGCGCCGACCGCGGCGGCGGCCAGCACGAGGACGACACCGAGCCAGGCCGACCAGCCGACGCCCGAGTCGAACGCCGCGCTCGCCGACGCGACGAGGCTCGCGGCGGAGTCGGCGGGCAGCTCGCCGGCGACCGAGACGGCGCCGCCGAGGGTCTCCCCGGCCCGCTGCGCCTGCGCGGCGTCGAGGCCCTCGGGCAGCACGACTCCCCCGCGGTACACGGCGGTGAGGACCGTGCCGAGCGTCGCGGTGCCGAGGACGGCACCGAGCTCGTAGGCGGTCTCGGAGACGGCGGAGGCCGCACCGGCCTTGTCGGCGGGCGCGTTGGCCAGGATCAGCTCGTTCGACACCGTCTCGGCCGCACCGATGCCCAGGCCGAGGAACGCGAAGGCGACGGCGACGGTGAGCGCGGACGCTCCTCCGGGCGCCCCGCTGCCGAGGGCCAGCAGGATGTACCCGACGGCCGAGACCAGCAGTCCGGCCGGGACGACGAGGCGCGGAGCGACGCGGCGCGCGATCGGCACCACGCCGAGCCCGGCCAGGATCATCACGGCGAGGCCCGGCACGAGCACGAAGCCCGCCTCCAGGGGCGAGAGCCCGACCACGAGCTGCAGGTGCTGCGAGAGGAAGAAGAGCCCGCCGACCAGCGCGGTGACGCTGAGGAGGTTGACCACGATCGCCGCACTGAACGAGCCGCGGCGGAAGAGCGAGAGATCGAGCATCGGCGAGGCCCGGCGCTGCTGGCGGCGGACGAACAGAGCTCCCGAGACGACGCCCACGACGAGCGCCGCGACGCCGACCGCGTCGATCCCGTGCTCGGCGAAGGACTTGACCGCGTAGACGACCGGCGCCATGGTCGCCAGCGACAGCAGGATGCTGACCACGTCGACCGGGCCGGGCTGCGGGTCGCGCGACTCCGGCACCAGGATCGGCACCAGGACGACCAGCGGGAGCAGCACGGGCACCGCGAGCAGGAACACCGACCCCCAGGGGAAGTGCTCGAGCAGCACGCCGCCGACCAGAGGGCCGATGCCCGAGCCCACGGCGAAGCCGGTCGCCCAGATGGCGATCGCGAGGCGGCGCTGGTCGCGGTCGGGGAAGACGCTGCGCAGGAGCGAGAGCGTCGAGGGCATCAGCATCGCGCCGAAGAAGCCCAGTGCCGCGCGGGCGCCGATGAGCGCCGCGGCGGTGGGAGCGAACGCGGCCACGACCGAGACGGCGGCGAAGCCGACCGCGCCGACCAGCAGGAGGCGCCGCCGCCCGACGCGGTCGCCGAGACTGCCCATCGCCACCAGCAGGCCCGCGAGCACCAGCGGGTAGGCGTCGACGATCCACAGCAGCTCGGTGCCGGAGGGGCCCAGATCCTCGGCGATCGAGGGGAGCGCGAAGTTCAGCACCGTGTTGTCGACCGAGACCAGCAGCACCGGGAGCATCAGCACCGCGAGCGCCACCCAGGCGCGTCGCCCGACCCGGTCGGCGGCGCCGGCGGTGTCGTGGGTGGAGACGGGAGCGGTGCGCGCGGACACGGGGACGACCTTTCAGAGGAGAACGGAGAGAGTATACCGTCCAGCCGGTACAGTCGCCACTGATCCGCCGTAGGATGGTCGCCGTGCCTCCTGCCCCCGCCCGCGACCGCGTCCTCGACGCGTTCGAGCAGCTCCTCATCGAGCAGGGCGAGCGCGCCGCGACCCTCGACGCCGTCGCCCGCGAGGCCGGAGTCTCCAAGGGCGGGCTGCTCTACCACTTCCCCTCGAAGGACGCCCTCGTCGACGGGCTCCTGCAGCGCCTCGACGCGCGGCGGGAGGCGGACGTCGCGCAGAGCCTCGCCGCTCCCGAGGGCGTGGTCGCCTACCTGCTGCGCACCTCCTTCGCCGCCGACTCGGCCTTCGACCGCACGATCCTCGCCGTGTCGCGCATCGCGCAGGGGCACGACGAGCGCGCCAGCGGCGGCCTCGCGCGGATCCACGACAGCTGGAACGAGGTGGTCGCCGACGCCGTGGGCGACCCGCTCGTCGCCCGGGCGATCGTCCTGATGAGCGACGGGCTCTACTACAACTCCGCCCTGCTCCCCACGGGCTCGCAGTCGCGCGGCGAGGCCGAGGACGTCCTCGCGGTCGTCCAGCGCCTCCTCGGGAGCTGAGCCGCGCCGCCCGGCGGACCCGCTACAGCTCGACGACCCCGTCGATCAGGGTCACCGTCGCGCCGCCGATCCAGATCGCGCCGTCCGTGCTCTCGACGCGCACGCGCCCGGCTCGGCCCAACGCCGCCCCCTGAGCGGCCGTGTAGCGCTCGGGCAGCACGCCGCTGCCGATCAGCCACTGGGCGATCCCCGCATTGAGGCTCCCCGTCACCGGGTCCTCGGACACACCGGCGTCGGGGATGAACGCCCGCACCTCGACCGCGCACTCGCCTCCCGCCGGATGCTCGCCCACGACGCCGACGGGGAGCCCGGCGAGGAGAGCCTGGTCCGGCCGCAGCGCGAGGACCTGCTCCGCCGACGCGAGCCGCACGGCCAGCCAGCCGGGACCGTTGTCGACCCACGCGTGGTCGAGGATCTCCGCGCGCGGGATCCGCAGAGCCGCAGCCACCCGCTCGAGCGTCGCCTCGTCGACCGGTCCGGTCCGCCGGCGGGGCGGGGCGGCGAAGGCGATGCCCTCCTCCGTCACCCGCAGTCGGACGAGACCCGCGGCGCACTCCTGCACGAGCTCCCCCGCCGCGCGGGCCGTCCCTCCGGCCGCGAGCCAGGCGTGCGCGCTCCCGAGGGTCGGGTGCCCGGCGAAGGGCAGCTCCCCGCCCGGCGTGAAGATCCGCAGCCGGTAGTCGGCCGCGGGGTCGCTCGGGCGGAGGAGGAAGGTCGTCTCGGAGAGGTTCGTCCAGCGCGCGAACTCCGCCATCGCGGCGTCGCCCACGCCGTCGCCGTCGACGACGACCGCCACCGGGTTGCCCCGGAACGGCGCGGCGCCGAAGACGTCGACCTGAGCGAACCGCCGGGTGCTCACTGCTCGGTGATGTCGATCTCCTGCATGAGGTCGGCGTCGATCGCGACGCGGACCTTCTCGAGCAGGCCGTCCGGGGCGGGGGAGTCGATGGTGATCACCGAGAGCGCCTTGCCGCCCGCCTCGGTGCGCGCGATCTGCATGCCCGCGATGTTGACCGCGGCGTCGCCGAACTCGCGGCCGTAGACCGCGACGATCCCGGGGCGGTCGACGTAGCTCATGACGACGAGGTGCTTCGCGAGGGGGACCTCGACGTCGTAGCCGTTGATCGCCACGATCTTCTCGACCTGCTTGGTGCCGGTCAGCGTGCCCGAGACCGAGATCTGCGAGCCGTCCGAGAGCGCGCCGCGCAGCGTGATCACGTTGCGGTACTCGTCCGAGACCGGCTCCGTGATCAGGCGCACCTCGATGCCGCGCTGCTCCGCGAGCACCGGCGCGTTGACGTAGGACACCGTCTCCGAGACCACGTTGGTGAACACGCCCTTGAGAGCCGCCAGCTTGAGGACCTTCACGTCGTAGCCGGCCAGCTCGCCGCGCACCTCGACGTCGATGGAGGTGACCGGCGAGTCCGCGAGGCCCGAGAAGACCTGGCCGAGCTTCTCGACCAGCGGGATGCCGGGGCGCACGTACTCGTCGATCACGCCGCCGGCGACGTTCACGGCGTCCGGCACGAGCTCGCCCGAGAGCGCCAGGCGCACCGAGCGGGCGACCGAGACGCCGGCCTTCTCCTGCGCCTCGTCGGTCGAGGCCCCGAGGTGCGGAGTGACGACCACGTTCTCGAGGGCGAGCAGCGGCGATCCGGTCGGCGGCTCCTTGACGAACACGTCGAGTCCGGCGCCGGCGATGGTCTTCGCGACGAGCGCGCGGTGCAGCGCGTCCTCGTCGATGAGGCCGCCGCGGGCCACGTTCACGATGAACGCCGACGGCTTCATCAGCGCCAGCTGATCGTCCGAGATCATGCCCGTCGTCTCGGGGGTCCTCGGCATGTGGATCGTGATGAAGTCGCTCTCGGCCAGCAGCTCCTCCAGGGAGAGGAGCGTGACGCCGAGCTGCTGCGCGCGGGCGCTGGTCACGTAGGGGTCGTAGGCGACGACGTTCACGCCGAAGGCCTGCAGGCGCGCGGTGATCAGCGCGCCGATGCGGCCGAGGCCGATGATGCCGACGGTCTTCTCGTAGAGCTCGACGCCCGTGTACTTCGAGCGCTTCCAGAGGCCCTGCGCGAGCGCGCTGTGCGCGGCGGGGATGTGGCGGGCGAGGCTCAGGATGTGGCCGACGGTGAGCTCGGCGGCCGAGATGATGTTCGAGGTCGGCGCGTTCACGACCATGACGCCCGCAGCGGTCGCGGCGGTGATGTCGACGTTGTCCAGACCCACACCGGCGCGGGCGATCACCTGGAGCGAGGGGGCCGCGGCGATCGCCTCCGCGTCGACCTGCGTCGCGGAGCGCACGAGGATCGCGTGCGCCGTGGCGAGGGCCTCGAGCAGCGCCGGGCGGTCGGTGCCGTCCACGGAGCGGATCTCGAAGTCGGGACCGAGCGCGTCCACGGTGGCGGGCGAGAGTTCTTCGGCGATCAGGACGACCGGCTTTGTCACGAGAGGCGCTTCCTTCGGAGAGGGGACGGAGCGGGCACCGAGGCGGGGGCGTCGGCAGCCCCCCGACACTGTAGCGGAGGGGTGGGCGCGCCCCGCGCCGTGTGACGCCGCCGGTCAGCTCAGCGAGACCAGGCTCTCGACGCCGAGGACGAGCTGCACGTCGAGCGAGAGCGCCGCCGAGAGGCAGAGGGCCGCCGCGAGCAGTCCGACGCGCGCCGGGAGCCCCCGGCGGCGCCCGAGCAGGACGGCGGCGACGAAGCAGGCGACCGGCAGCACCAGGCCGAGCAGGAGCACCGCCCAGCCCGTCGGATTCAGATCGGTGCCGAGGGAGGCCGCGTAGCTGCGCAGGCCGATCAGGTTGCCGACCGCCTCCCAGACGTCCCAGGCGAAGAAGAGCGCGAACACCACGGCGGCGAGGACGGAGGCGGCCAGGCGCCGGCCGGGCCGGTCGCGCCGGCCGGTCCCGCCGAGGGTGGCCCGGGTCGAGTCGGTCATCAGGCCCCCTTCAGGAACGGCAGCGGAGCGAGGAGGACGAGTCCGGCGACCAGCCAGAGCACGCGGATGCGCACCCGGGCGTCGCGGGTGGCGAGGAGCGCCACGGCGAACCACACCGGCGGCGCCAGGACCGCCAGCCAGAGCCCGAGCGAGTAGAGGGCGCCGCCGAGCGCATCGCCCGCGAAGCCGGCCGTGGCGACCGGCGACTGCCGCGTCGCCGTGATCGCCCAGGCGATGGCGTACAGGAGGTAGAGGCCGGCCGCGATGCCCGCGGCGATCAGCAGAGCGGACGAGGACGCGGCCTCGTCGGCGGGGTCCTCGACCTCGGGGTCGTCGTCGTCCGAGCCGTCGTCCGCCGGGCCCGCCCCCGCGACCGCGCGGGGCGTCCGGCGCACGCGCGCCGTCCCCGCGGCGAGCGTCGGGTCCGCGCCCTCGCCCGCCCACTCCAGGGCCTCGTCGTCGGCGTCGTCCTCCGGGCCGGCGTCCGGCCCGCGGTCCACCGGCGGGGTCGCCGCGTCGTCGTCCTCCGGGGAGCGGCCCGGTCCACCATCGATCACCGCAACACCCTAGCCGCGCGCACCTCGCAGGAGGCTCGGAGCCCGCCGCCGCCTCCCCGACACCCGGCGGACACCCCGCGTCCTCCCCCGGGGGCGAGGCTGAGCGGATGGACGACCGCCGCCGCCGCTTCGTCGCCCTCGGCGACTCCTTCACGGAGGGGGTCGGCGACCCGCACCCGCGCCTGCCGAACGGAGTGCGCGGCTGGGCCGACCGCGTCGCCGAGCGCCTGGCGAAGGCCGAGCCGGGCTGGGAGTACGCGAACCTCGCCGTCCGCTCGAAGCGCCTCGCCCAGATCACCGAGGACCAGCTCGCGCCCGCCCTCGCGCTCCGCCCCACCCTGATCACGCTGTACGCCGGCGGCAACGACATCCTCGACCTCGGCACCGACACCGTCGATCTGATCACCCGCTACGAGGCGCTCGTCGACGCGCTCGCGACCACCGGCGCCTCCCTCGTGCTCTTCACCGGCGTCGACATCCCGGGACTGCCCGCCCCGCGGATGTTCCTGCGCCGCAACCACCTCTACAACAGCGCCGTCCGCCGGATCGCCCGCGAGCGGGGCGCGATCCTCGTCGACTACTGGGCGATGCGGGAGTTCCACTCCCCCGTGCTCTGGTCGCCCGACCGGATGCACCTCTCCAAGCGCGGGCACCGCGTCCTGGCCGGCCGAGTGCTCGACACGCTCGGCGTGCCGCACACGATCTCGACCGGGCCCTGGGACGCCCCCGAGCCGCTCCGCCTCCGCGCGCGGCTGCGCGAGCAGCGCCGCTGGGCCGCCGACTGGGTCCTCCCCCTCGTCGGCCGCAAGCTGCGCCGGGTCACGCTCGGCGACCACCTCTCGCCCCGGTGGCCGGACCCCGTCCTCGTCCCGCCGAAGGGCGGTCTCCGCCGTCTCGTCCGCGAGCTCGAGCGGTAGTCGCGCCCCGGACGCGGAGGAGCCCCGGCCCGGCGAGGGGATCCCGGTGGACGGGTCCCTCGTCGGGCCGGGGCTCCCCCGGTCGACGCGGTGCGACTAGCGCGCGACGCTGCCGTCGGTGTAGTCCTCGTCGGTCTGCTTCCAGGCGAAGAGCTTGCGCAGCTCGCGGCCGGTCTCCTCGATCGGGTGCTTCTCGCCCTTGGCGCGCAGCTCCTGGAACTCGGGTCCGCCCGCGTCCTGGTCGCCGATGAAGCGCTTCGCGAAGGCGCCGCTCTGGATGTCGCCGAGGACGGCCTTCATGTTCTCCTTCACGCGCGGGTCGATGACGCGCGGGCCGGAGACGTAGTCGCCGTACTCGGCGGTGTCGGAGACGCTCCAGCGCTGCTTGGCGATGCCGCCCTCCCACATGAGGTCGACGATGAGCTTGAGCTCGTGCAGCACCTCGAAGTAGGCGATCTCGGGCTGGTAGCCGGCCTCGACGAGCGTCTCGAAGCCGTACTGGACGAGCTGCGAGGTGCCGCCGCAGAGCACGGCCTGCTCGCCGAACAGGTCGGTCTCGGTCTCCTCGGTGAAGGTGGTCTTGATGACGCCGGCGCGGGTGCCGCCGATGGCCTTCGCGTAGGACTTCGCGGTCTCCCAGGCGGTACCGGTCGCGTCGTTCTCGACGGCGATGATGTCCGGGATGCCGCGGCCGGCGACGAACTCGCGGCGCACGGTGTGGCCGGGGGCCTTCGGCGCGATGAGGATGACGTCGACGCCCGCGGGCGCCTCGATGTAGCCGAAGCGGATGTTGAAGCCGTGCGCGAAGGCGAGGGTCTTGCCCTCGGTCAGCGCGGACGCGATCTGCTCGCTGTAGATCGCGCGCTGGTGCTGGTCCGGCGCGAGGATCATGATCAGGTCGGCCCAGGCCGCGGCGTCGGCGACGCTCTTGACCTCGAAGCCGTCGTCCTCGGCCTTGGCGGTCGACTTCGACCCCTCCTTCAGCGCGATGACGACCTGGACGCCGGAGTCGCGGAGGTTCTGCGCGTGCGCGTGGCCCTGCGAGCCGTAGCCGACGATCGCGACCTTCTTGGACTGGATGATGGAGAGGTCGGCGTCGGCGTCGTAGATGAGCTCGGTCACGTGGTGAGTCCTTTTCTGTAGTGGAGAGTTCGCGGTCAGTTCTTGAAGACGCGCTCGGTGATCGACTTGGAGCCGCGCCCGATGGCGAGCAGGCCCGACTGCGCGATCTCCTTGATGCCGTAGGGCTCGATCACCCGCAGGAACGCGTTGGTCTTGCCGGTGTCGCCGGTGACCTCGATCACCAGGGCGTCCGTCGCGACGTCGACCACGCGGGCGCGGAAGAGCGTGACGGCCTCGAGCACCTGCGAGCGCGTGACGTTGTCGACGCGGACCTTGACGAGCAGGTGCTCGCGCTGGACCGACTGGTCGGTGTCGAGCTCGACGATCTTGATCACGTTGACGAGCTTGTTGAGCTGCTTCGTGACCTGCTCGAGCGGCAGGTCCTCGACGTCCACGGCGACCGTGATGCGCGAGAGCCCGGCCAGCTCGGTCGGACCGACCGCCAGCGACTCGATGTTGAAGCCGCGGCGGGCGAACAGCCCGGCGACACGGGTGAGCAGTCCCGGCTTGTCCTCGACGAGCAGGGAGAGAACGTGGTGCGTCATGCGGGTCTACTCCTCGTCGTCCCAGGTCGGGCTGTGGTCTCGGGCGTACTGGACGTAGCTGTTGGACACGCCCTGCGGGACCATCGGCCAGACCATGGAGTCGCGGCTGACGACGAAGTCGATGACCACGGGCCGGTCGTTGGTGGCGATGGCGAGACGGATGGCGTCGTCGATCTCCTCCGGCTTCGTGACGCGGATGCCGAGCGCGCCGTAGGCGTCGGCGAGCTTCACGAAGTCGGGCACCCGGACGGTGTCGTGACCCGTGTTGAGGTCGGTGTTGGAGTAGCGGCCCTCGTAGAACAAGGTCTGCCACTGGCGCACCATGCCGAGCGAGGAGTTGTTGATCACCGCGACCTTGATCGGGATGTCGTTGATCGTGCAGGTGGCGAGCTCCTGATTGGTCATCTGGAAGCAGCCGTCGCCGTCGATCGCCCACACGGTGCGCTCGGGCTCGCCGACCTTGGCGCCCATCGCCGCGGGCACGGAGTAGCCCATGGTGCCGGCGCCGCCGGAGTTCAGCCACGAGTTGGGGCGCTCGTACTTGATGAACTGCGCCGCCCACATCTGGTGCTGGCCGACGCCGGAGGCGAAGACGCCCTCGGGGCCGGTGATCTCGCCGATGCGCTTGATGACGTACTGCGGCGAGAGCAGGCCGTCGTTCGGCTCGGTGTAGCCGAGCGGGAACTCCGTCTGCAGGCCCTTGAGGTAGCTCCACCACTCGGAGGTGTCGGCGCGGCCGTCGGCGGAGGCCTTGGCGAACGCGTCGGTGAGGTCCGGGAGGACGTCCTTGAGGTCGCCCACGATCGGCACGTCGGCGGTGCGGATCTTGGAGATCTCGGCCGGGTCGATGTCGACGTGCACGACCTTGGCGTGGGGCGCGAAGAGCGCCGCCTTGCCGGTCACGCGGTCGTCGAAGCGCGAGCCCAGCGCGAGGATCAGGTCCGCCTCCTGCAGCGCGAGCACCGCGGGGACGGTGCCGTGCATGCCGGGCATGCCCAGGTGCTGCTCGTGCGAGTCCGGGAACGCTCCGCGCGCCATCAGCGTGGTCACCACGGGGGCGCCGCAGGCCTCGGCGAACGCCTTCAGCTCGGCGGCCGCGCGGGCGCGGATGATGCCGCCGCCCACGTAGAGCACCGGCTTCCGCGACTCGACCAGCAGCTGGGCCGCGGCCTGGATCTGCTTGCCGTGGGCCTTCGTGACCGGACGGTAGCCGGGCAGGTCGATCTTCGGCGGCCAGAGGAACGGCGCCTGGTCCTGCTGCGCGTCCTTCGTGATGTCGACCAGCACGGGGCCGGGGCGGCCGGTGGTGGCGATCAGCGCGGCGGAGGCGAGGGCCGAGGGGATTTCCTCGGGACGCGTCACGAGGATGGAGTGCTTCGTGATCGGCATCGTGATGCCGACGATGTCCGCCTCCTGGAACGCGTCGGTCCCCATGAGCGTCGAGAACACCTGGCCGGTGATCGCGAGCATCGGAACCGAGTCCATGTAGGCGTCCGCGATCGCGGTGACCAGGTTGGTCGCTCCGGGGCCCGAGGTCGCGATGCAGACGCCGAGCTTGCCGGTCGCCGAGGCGTAGCCCTCGGCGGCGTGGCCGGCGCCCTGCTCGTGGCGGACCAGGATGTGCCGGATCTTCGAGGAGTCCATCAGCGGGTCGTAGACCGGGAGGATCGCGCCGCCGGGCAGGCCGAAGACGTCCTCGATCCCGAGCATCTCGAGCGAGCGGACGACCGCCTGCGCTCCGGTGAGGACCTCGGCCGCGGGGGCGGCCCCGGGAGCGTGGGCGGGTCGGGGTGGCTGGGGCGTCGGTGCGGGCTGCACGGCGGACGGATCCGGAGTCATGCGGGTGTCGATTCCTTCAGGAGGTGGTGCGGCGGCGGGCAGAGCCGGAGGCGAGTGCCCGGGAACGCGAGTGCGCGGCCGGCCGGAGCGGGCCGGGTCACCCGGTGACGGCGCCCTCGGCTGCCGAGCGGACGAGCTTGGCGTACTTGGCGAGGACACCGCGGGTGTAGCGCGGAGGGAGAGGGGCCCAGCCTTCTCGGCGGGCGGCGAGCTCGGACTCGTCGACGAGTAGGTCGATCGAGCGAGCGGCGATGTCGACCCGAATCGGGTCTCCGTCGCGAACGAATGCGATGGGACCTGCGTCCACCGATTCGGGAGCTATGTGGCCGATGCACAGGCCGGTTGTGCCGCCTGAGAATCGTCCGTCCGTCAACAGTAGTACATCTTTTCCGAGCCCGGCCCCCTTGATGGCGGCGGTGATGGCGAGCATCTCGCGCATGCCGGGGCCGCCCTTGGGGCCCTCGTAGCGGATGACCACCACGTCGCCCTTCTCGATCCGGCCCTCGGTCAGAGCGTCCATCGCGGCGCGCTCGCGCTCGAACACGCGGGCCGGACCCTCGAAGACGGAGGCGTCGAAGCCGGCGGTCTTGACGACCGCGCCCTCGGGGGCGAGCGAGCCCTTGAGGATGGTGAGCCCGCCGGTCGCGTGGATCGGGTTGTCGAGGGTGCGGATGACCTCGCCGTCCAGCGGCGCGATGTCCATCGCGGCGAGGTTCTCGGCGACCGTCCTCCCGGTGACCGTCAGGCAGTCGCCGTGGAGCAGCCCGGCGTCCAGGAGCGCCTTCATCACGGCCGGGACGCCGCCGTGGCGGTCGACGTCGTTCATGACGTACTTGCCGAAGGGCTTGAGGTCGCCGATGTGCGGGATCGTGTCGCCGATGCGGTTGAAGTCGTCGATCGTGAGGTCGACCTCGGCCTCGTTGGCGATCGCGAGCAGGTGCAGGATGACGTTGGTCGACCCGCCGAAGGCCATCGCCACCGCGATCGCGTTCTCGAACGCCTCCTTGGTGAGGATGTCGCGGGCCGTGGTGCCGTTGCGCAGCAGCTCGACGACGGCCTCGCCGGACTTGCGGGCGAAGTAGTCGCGGCGGCGGTCGGCGGCGGCGGGCGAGGCGGAGCCGGGCAGGCTCATGCCGAGCGCCTCGGCGACGCTGGCCATGGTGTTGGCGGTGTACATGCCGCCGCAGGAGCCCTCGCCCGGGGCGAAGGCGCACTCGATGCGCTTGGCGTCCTCCTCGGACATGATCCCGGCCTTGACGCCGCCGACGGCCTCGAAGGAGTCGATGATCGTGATGTCCTTCTCGGTGCCGTCCGAGAGCTTGACCCAGCCCGGGGCGATCGAGCCGGCGTAGACGAACACGGCGGCGAGGTCGAGGCGGGCCGCGGCCATCAGCATGCCGGGCAGCGACTTGTCGCAGCCGGCCAGCATGACGGTGCCGTCCAGACGCTCGGCCATCATCACGGTCTCGACGGAGTCGGCGATGACCTCGCGGGAGACGAGCGAGAAGTGCATGCCCTCGTGCCCCATCGAGATGCCGTCCGAGACGGAGATGGTGCCGAACTGGAGCGGGTAGCCGCCGCCGGAGTGCACGCCCTCCTTCGCGGAGCGCGCGAGGCGCTCGAGCGAGAGGTTGCAGGGGGTGATCTCGTTCCACGAGGACGCGATGCCGATCTGGGGCTTCTCCCAGTCGTCATCGCCCATCCCGACCGCCCGCAGCATCCCGCGCGACGTCGTGGCCTCGATGCCGTCCGTGACGGTGCGCGAGCGGGGCTTCCAATCGATTTCCGGCATGCGATGAGGCTACCGCCTCGCGCGCGGTGCCCCTGCTCGCCGGGCGGACCCGGACCGGCCCGCGCACCCGTCCCGGCCCCGGCCTCCGGCAGCGGCACCGGATGCGGACGTCCCCGCGGATCTCCGACTCGTCGCGAACGGCCGCTCCCCGCGTCGGCGGACGGCCGTCCTCGGCGAGTCGGCGATCCGGGACCCGCCGACGCTGACCGCCGGAAGGGGGCTGCTACTCCGCGCGCAGGTCGGCCAGCAGCCGGAGTGCCTGCGCGACCTGCTCGGGACCGCGGACCCGGTAGGAGGCCGCGGTGGTGCCCTCGCCGCTCTTGATGCCGACGTCGCCGGAGCCGAGGACCGCGAAGGCGTCCTCGTCCGTCACGTCGTCGCCCGCGTAGAGGACGGCGGTCGCGCCGGTGTAGCGGCGGAGGTGCTGCACGGCCTCGCCCTTGGTGGTCGAGCGGACCGAGAACTCCAGGACGTTCTTCCCCTCGCGGACGGTGACCCCCTGCACCTCTGCGCGCGCCTCGGAGAGGGCGACGACGTGGGCGACGCGGCTGTGGCGCTCGGTCGCGAGGCGGGTGTGCAGGGCGAAGCCGGCCGGCTTGTCCTCGATCCAGACGTTGTCGATCCCGCGGGCGATGCCCTTCAGGACGTCCTCGAGCACTCCCACCTTCTCGAGCTCGTCGTCGTCGAGCCGGACCGCGTCCTCCTCGGGGTCGAGGCGGATCTCGATGCCGTGGGAGCCGACCAGCAGCGCCTCGTCCGGCAGCTGCGAGACCTCCTCCAGGCTCCCGAGCGCCCGGCCGGAGACCAGCGCGACCCGGGTGCCGGGGAGGGCGAGGAGCCGCAGCACGGCCTCGCGCGCCTCGGGGAGCGCCCGCGCGCGGGCGGGGTCGTCGACCTCGGGCGCGAGGGTGCCGTCGAAGTCGAGGGCCACCAGGAGCCGTTCGGTCGCGGCGAGCTCCCGCAGCGCCGCCGCGAGCCGCTCGGGCACTCCTTCGCTCATCGCGCGCCGCCGTCGAGCTCGCGGTCGTCGGCGGCCTCCCGCTCGAGCTCGGCCGCCTGTCCGTGGGCCGCGTCGTCGCGGTGCTCGGCCTCCTGGCCGTGCGGCGCCTCCTGCCCGCGGGCGGCGGGCCGCACGTCGAGCTGCTGGCCGGCCGCGTGCTCCGCGAGAGCGGAGAGGAACGACTCGGACCAGCGCGCCACGTCGTTCTCGAGCACGCGGCGACGGAGCGCGCGCATGCGCCGGGTGCGCTCGACGCGCGGCATCCGCACCGAGGCCTCCATCGCGTCCTTCAGCCCCGAGATGTCGTGCGGGTTCACCTGCACGGCCTGCTTGAGCTCGTCGGCCGCTCCGGCGAACTCGCTCAGCACGAGCACGCCGTCGTTGTCGAAGCGGGACGCGACGTACTCCTTCGCGACGAGGTTCATCCCGTCGCGCAGCGCCGTCACGAGCATGACGTCGGCGGCGAGGTAGAGCGCCACCATCTCCTCGCGCGGGTAGCCGTGATGGAGGTAGCTGATCGCCGGGTGCCCGAGCGTGCTGTAGTCGCCGTTGATCCGGCCGACCTGCAGCTCGATGTCGTCGCGCAGCTGCCGGTAGGTGTCCACGCGCTCGCGGCTCGGGCTCGCGACCTGCACCAGCACCGCGTCCTCGGAGGTGAGGCGGCCGTCCGCCAGGAGCTCGCCGAAGGCCTTCAGGCGGTGGCCGATCCCCTTGGTGTAGTCGAGCCGGTCGACGCCGAGCATGATCGTCGCGGGGTTGCCCAGCTCGGCGCGGATCTCGGCGGCGCGGGCCTGGATCTCGGGGGTGCGCGCCATCGCCTCGAACGACGCGGAGTCGATCGAGATCGGGAAGTGCCGGGCGACGACCGGGCGCACGCTCGCCCCGCGCCGCGAGCGGTTGACGCGGCGGGTGCCGCCGACGGCCTCCTCCTCGACCGGGACCTCGACGACCGTGCTGCGGGTGTCGTAGCCGAGCAGGCGCCGGACCGCGCGGAGGAAGCTGCCCGCGTCTCCCTGGCGCTGGAAGCCGATCACGTCGGCGCCGAGCAGGCCCTCGACGATCTGCCGGCGCCACGGGAGCTGCGCGAAGATCCCGTAGGGCGGGAACGGGATGTGGTTGAAGAAGCCGATCGTGACGTCGGGCCGGAGCTCCCGCAGCATCTTGGGCACGAGCTGGAGCTGGTAGTCCTGCACCCAGACCACGCCGTCCTCCTCCGTCACGGCCGCGGCCGCCTCGGCGAAGCGCTGGTTGACCCGCACGTAGGCGTCCCACCAGTCGCGGTGGTAGGTCGGGGGCGCGATCACGTCGTGGTACAGCGGCCAGAGCGTGTCGTTCGAGAAGCCCTCGTAGTAGTCCTCGAGCTCCTGCGCACTGAGGGCGACCGGGACGATCTGCACGCCGTTGTCGACGAACGGGGCGACCTCCTCGTCGGCCACGCCGGGCCAGCCGACCCAGGCGCCCTCGTTCGCACGCATCACGGGCTCGAGCGCGGTGACCAGCCCGCCGGGCGAGGTCTTCCAGGAGGCGGTGCCGTCCTCGGCCACGACGCGGTCCACGGGGAGGCGGTTCGAGACGACCACGAACGCGTTGCGCTCGGTTCCTCCCGAGGTCCCGGCGTCGGTCCTGTCAGCGGCGGAGGAGGCGGAGGCGGAGTGCGGAGGAATGGTGGTCCCTTTTCGTCGGTCGAGCCGTCGTCGTGCCCGTCGAGGCTATCAGCCGGCCCCGCTCGGGGGACGGGGGATCAGCCCTGCACGAGGGCGAGGGCGAGCGTCGCTCCGCCCACCGTCGGGACGACCGCGACGAGTCCGAGGAGCGCGTACTGGCGCCACGAGACGTGCACGCCCAGCGCGGTCAGCCTCTGGTGCCAGAGCAGGGTGGCGAGCGAGGCCCACGGGGTGATCAGCGGTCCGGCGTTCACGCCGATCAGCAGGGCGACCAGGCGGAGCGGATCCGCCGCGACGGGCTCGAGGGCGAGGTAGGCGGGCAGGTTGTCGACCAGGTTGGAGGCGACCGCGCCGGAGCCGGCGAGGCGCAGCAGGTCGAGTGTCCCGCTCCCCTCCCCCGCGACCACGGCGAGCGCCGCGCCCAGCCCGAGCTGGTGCGCCGCCTCCATCGCCACGAAGAGGCCCGACGCGAACACGACGAGCTGCCACGGCAGGAGGGCGGGCGTGAGCGCCGCGGGACGTCGCACCGCGAAGAGGACGATCAGCGCGACCGCGGCGACCGCCGCCGGGATCCACACCTCGAGGCCCGAGACGAGCGCCGGCAGGAGCAGAGCTACGACGATCCCCGCGCCGACCAGCAGCACCCGGTCCTCCACCGGCGTCCGCTCCCCCGGGGTGTAGCGCCCGGCCAGCTCGCGCCGGTACCGGATCGCGAGGATCAGCACGGGCACGACGGCCGCGACGAGCGCGGGCACCGCGGTCAGCGCGGCGAAGGCGAAGGGGCCCTCGACCCCCAGGCGCCGCTGTGCGAGCAGGTTGGTGAGGTTCGAGACGGGGAGGAGGAGGGAGGCGCAGTTCGCCAGCCAGACCGTGGCCATCGCGAACGGCAGGGGCGGGACGCGCACGTGCGCCGCGAGCAGGACCACGACCGGGGTCAGGAGCACGGCGGTCGTGTCGAGCGAGAGGAACACCGTGCTGACGACGGCCATCGCCACCACCAGCAGCCAGAGCACCGCGGTCCGCCCGCGGCCCCACTCGGCGGAGCGCTCGGCGACCACGGTGAAGACGCCGGCCTCGGAGGCCAGCTCGGCGACCACGGTCACCGCGACCACGAAGCCGAGGATCGGCGCCGTCCGCTCGACCAGCTCGCCCAGCGCGTCCATCGGGAGGACCCCCGTGACGACGGCCACCGCCCCGACGACGAGCAGCACCGCCCCGATCACAGCCGTGCGCATGTCGTTCCCGTTCTCCTCGGTGTGCCCCGGCTCGAGGATTCGGGTCCCGGCGGCGGTCCACCGTAGCGGGACAACCCCTCGGTGCTGTCAAGCGTTCCTCTGAGAGCTTTCGCACCCGCTAGCGTCGGGGTGAACACGGGAGGCACACGCATGCGCAAGTTCATCCTCAACTCCAGCGTCATCAGCGCGATCGTCGGCGGCTGGTCGATCCTGCAGACCACGCGCAAGGGCCCGCGCGACTGGCGCCTGGCCCTCCAGTGGGTCAGCTGGGCCATCTCGGTCACCGTCGCCCTGGGCTCCGTGTCCTACGACTCGAAGGAGATCGTCAAGGAGGAGCGCGGCAGGAAGCGCGACCGCTAGGCCCTCCTGACGCGCCGCCTCCCCGCGGGGCGGCGTGTCAGCCGGTCTCCCGACCCGGTGGCGGCGACACTGTTCCCAGTCGCTGCCGGCACGGGAAACGGGGTTCGTCATGAGGTTTCGTCTGAGGCGCCGCAAGGCGGCCCCCGAGGTCGTCGAGTCGGCCCCCGTCCTCACGCAGGACGAGCTCTTCGCCGTCGTCCACGAGCGCCTCGCTGCCTTCGTCGGATCCGAGGGCGCCTGGGTCGTCACGCGCCGCAGCCACGACGACCGCGACCCGATCTTCCACGGGATGCTCGCGCGCTCCCTCGCCCACGAGCTCTCCGCCGCCATCCAGGAGGAGCAGCTCCGCGCCGGCGCCGAGCGGACGTCGTCCCCGGTCACCGAGGCGATCCCCGTGATGCGCGCCTCCACTCCCCCGGTGGAGCCGGCCGCCCTCACCTGGGAGCCGAAGCCGATCGCCGTCTGGGCGGAGCCGGCCCCCGCCGACGTCGCCGTCGACACCCCCGTCGCGACCCGCTCCTGACCCGAGCGGTCGGCCGGCGGGCTCGCCCTCCGGCCGACCCGACGAGCGACGTCGCGCTTCCCGCTGATCGAGGAGGCGGCGCAGCCGCCGTCTCGAGATCCCCCGCGGCCGCCCCTGCCTCTGCCGCCCGTCAGAGCGTCGGCCAGCTCCCGGGTCCCTCGCTGCCCGCCGGGTACTCGTCGAGCGGCACCCGGTCCGCGTGCCACGCGTCGATCGCGGGCTGCACGATGCGCCAGCACTCCTCGGCGGCGTCCCCGCGGACTGAGAGCGACGGGTCGTCGTCGAGGATCCCCGAGATGACCTCGCCGTACGCCAGCAGCTCGCCCGCGCCGAAGGTCGCCTCCAGCGAGGCGCGCTCGAGCGTGTACGGGTCGCCGGGGCCGTTGATGTTCAGCTCGAGCGACATCTGGTCGGGCGCGAGGAACAGCCGCAGCACGGACGGCGCCTCGGTGCCCACGAAGCCGCGGGGCAGGTGCGGCACCGGCTTGAAGCGGATGACCACTTCGCGCCGCCGCTCCCCGAGCGCCTTGCCGGAGCGGAGGGTGAACGGCACGCCGGCCCAGCGCCAGGTGTCGATCTCGACGACCAGCTCGGCCAGCGTCTCGGTCCGGCGAGCGGCGTCCACGCCCTTCTCATCCGCGTAGGCGGGCAGCTCGCGTCCGTCGATCGTCCCCGCCGTGTAGCGGGCGCGGCGCGAGCTCGCGGCGGGGTCGTCGCCGTGCAGGCGGGTGGCGCGCAGGACGATCGACTTCGCGTCCCGGAGGTCGGCCGCGTCGAGCGAGGACGGCGGCTCCATCGCGATCACCGCGAGGACCTGCAGCAGGTGGCTCTGGATCATGTCGGTCAGTGCGCCCGCGCCGTCGTAGTAGCTCGCCCGCCCCTCGAGGGCCAGCTGCTCGTCGTAGACGATCTCGACGCTCTCGATGTGCTCGGCCGACCACAGCGGCTCGAGGATCCGGTTCGCGAAGCGCAGGCCGAGCACGTTCATCACGGTCGCGCGGCCGAGGAAGTGGTCGACGCGGTGGATGCGGTCCTCGGGGACCAGCGCGGCGAGGCGCTGGTTGAGGGCGTGCGCGCTCGCCTCGTCGGTCCCGAACGGCTTCTCCAGCGCCAGCACGGTGCCCTCCGGCAGGTCGTGGGCGGCGAGCGCCTCGCAGGCCTTCGCCGCGATCGCCGGCGGGAGGGCGAAGTAGACCGCCACCGGACCGGCGCAGCTCGCGAGCAGTGCGGCGAGCGCCTCCGGATCGGTGACGTCGATCTGCTGGTAGCGCGTGCCGGAGGTGAGCGCGTCCACGCCCTCGCCCTGGGCCTCGACGGTGGCGAAGGAGGCGGTCAGCACCTCGTGCCAGTGCTCCTGGGTCCAGTCCTCGCGTCCCGCGCCGACGAGATGGACCCGCCGGTCGGTCTCGCGGGTCAGCAGCTGGCCGACGGCGGGGAGGAGGAGCCGCGAGGACAGGTCCCCCGTCGCTCCGAGGATGAGCAGGGTCGAGACGGTCTGTGCCATGCGGCTCACCCTACGGCGGCGCTGAAGAGCCCCGCTCCGCCTTGACTGGGAGGCCACAGCCGCACCTGAGAGGATCGCCGCATGGTCTCCCCGATCGAGGACTACGCCGTCCTCTCCGACTGCCGCACGGCCGCTCTCGTCTCCCGCGACGGGGGGATCGACTGGCTGTGCCTGCCGCGCTTCGACTCCGCCTCCGTCTTCGGCGCCCTCCTCGGCGGCGACGACCAGGGGCGCTGGTCGCTGCGGCCGGTGGACGGGGAGGCGACGAGCGAGCGCCACTACCTCGGCGACACGCTCGCGCTGGTCACCCGGTGGACGACTCCCACCGGCGTCGTCGAGGTGGTCGACGTGATGCCGCTGCGCGACGAGCGCGCCGAGCTGGTGCGCCGGGTGCGCGGAGTGTCGGGGACCGTCCGGATGCGGCAGGAGCTGCGCATCCGCTTCGACTACGCCCGCACCATGCCGTGGGTGCGGCAGGAGGGGACGGACGAGGATCCGCTGCTCGTCGCCGTCGCCGGGCCCGACGCGGTCGTGGTGCGCGGAGTGCGGCTGAAGGCCGTCGACCACGCCCACGCGGCGGAGTTCGACGTCGACGCGGACGCGGTCGTCGACCTCTCGATGGCGTGGTTCCCCTCGCACCAGCGGGCGCCGAAGCGCCTCGACGTCGACCGCGCGCTGGAGCGCACGCTCTCCTGGTGGTCCGAGTGGGCGTCGGCGATCGACTACGACGGGCCGCACCGCGACGCCGTCGTCCGCTCGCTGCTGACCCTCCGCGCCCTGACCGACGACGAGACCGGCGGCATCGTCGCGGCGGCGACCACCTCGCTCCCGGAGCAGTTCGGCGGCGCCCGCAACTGGGACTACCGCTACGTCTGGCTCCGCGACGCCTCGCTCACCCTGCAGGCCCTGCTCGCGCACGGGTTCGAGCAGGAGGCGCAGAAGTGGCGGGCCTGGCTGCTCCGCGCGGTCGCGGGCGCGCCGGAGGACGTGCAGATCATGTACGGCCTCGCCGGCGAGCGCGACCTGCCCGAGCGGGAGATGCCGAGCCTGCCCGGCTACGACGGCGCCTCCCCCGTGCGGATCGGGAACGCCGCCGTCGACCAGTACCAGGCGGACGTGATCGGCGAGGTGATGGTCGCTCTGCACGAGGCCCGCGTGGCCGGAGTGGACGAGACGGAGTTCTCCTGGCCGCTCCAGCGCGCGCTCCTGGGCTTCGTCGAGACCAACTGGCAGCGGCCGGACAACGGCATCTGGGAGATCCGGGGCGAGCCGCGGCACTTCACGCACTCGCGGGTCATGATCTGGGCCGCGCTCGATCGGGGCGTCCGCGCCGTGCGCGAGAACGGCCTGCCCGGTCCGGTCGGGACCTGGGAGCGCCTCCGCGACGAGGTGCGCGCCGAGATCGAGGCCCAGGGCTTCGACGCCGAGCGCGGCCACTTCGTGCAGTCCTACGGCTCGCCCGAGGTCGACGCGTCGCTCCTCGTGCTGCCGATGGTCGGGTTCGTCCCCGCCGACGACCCGCGGATGCTGGGCACCGTCGCCGAGCTGGAGCGCGTGCTCCTGCAGGACGGCCTGCTTCACCGCTACCGGACCGAGTCCTCGGTCGACGGCCTCGCCGGCGGCGAGCACCCGTTCCTCGCCTGCTCCTTCTGGCTCGTCCGGCAGTACGCCGACTCCGGCCGGATCGACGACGCGCGGACCCTGATGGACCGGCTCGTCGGGCTCTGCAACGACGTGGGCCTCCTCTCGGAGGAGTACGACGTCGAGGGCCGCCGGCACGCGGGGAACACTCCCCAGGCCCTCTCCCACCTCGCCCTGGTGCAGGCGGCCGACGCGATCGCGGCAGCCCGATGAGGCGCCGCCGCGTCGTTCTCGCGAGCATCGGCGGAGTCCTCGGAGTCGCGGTCCTCGGCTTCCTCACCTGGAGCTCGATCGTCAGCGGCCCCGACGAGGACGCCCTCGCCCGTGTGCGCGCCGATCCGGCGATCGCGGTCGAGCGCACGGACGACGCGCTCGTGATGACGCCGACCTCGACCGGCGAGCTGGCCGGCACGGGCCTGGTCTTCATCCCCGGAGCGAAGGTCGACGCCTCCTCCTACGAGGCGACCCTGGCTCCGCTGGTCGACGCCGGGGCGACCGTCGTGATCACGCGGCCGATCCTGCACCTGGCCTTCTTCGACCTCCGCTCCCTCGAGACCTTCACCAGCCAGGCCGAGGGCGTCGACCGCTGGCTCGTCGGCGGCCACTCCCTCGGCGGCGTGAAGGCCTGCCAGTGGGCCGAGGACCCGGCGGTGGCGGGCCTGGTGCTGCTCGGCAGCTACTGCGCGAACGACCTCTCGGGCTCCGGGCTCCCCGTCCTCAGCGTCAGCGGATCGGAGGACGGGCTCAGCACGCCGGAGAAGGTCGCCGACGCGAGCGTCCGGCTGCCCTCCTCCGCCGACCTCGTCGAGATCGACGGCGCCAACCACGCCGACTTCGGCTGGTACGGGCCGCAGGCGGGCGACGGCGAGGCGACTATCAGCCACGAGGAGGCGGACGCCCGCATCGCCGAGGCCCTCCTGGGCTTCAGCCGCGAGGTCGGCTGAGTCGCCCGCTCCCGCTTGACCTCGAGCGCACTCGAAGTCGTAGGTTGACGCCATGTCCACCGCCACCGCCGCCCCGGCCGAGCCGGAGGTGCTGTCGATCTCGCAGGTCGCCGCCGTCACCGGTCTCACCGTGCACACCCTGCGCTACTACGAGCGCGCCGGGCTCATGCTCGACCCGGTCGAGCGCGCCTCGTCGCAGCACCGCCGCTACCGGCCGGCCGACGTCGGCTGGGTCGACTTCCTCACCAAGCTCCGCGCGACCGGGATGCCGATCGCGAGGATCCGCGAGTACGCCCGGCTCCTCCGGATCGGGCCCGCCACGGAGCCGGAGCGCCTCGCGCTGCTCCGGACGCACCGCGAGGAGGTCGAGGCGCAGCTCGCCCGGACACACGCCAGCCTCGCCGCGATCGACATCAAGATCGCGGCGTACCAGGAGAGGACCACCCACTGATGAAGACGATCACCCTCGGATCCGACGTCGCCGCTCTCGAGGTCTCGCGCCTCGGTCTCGGCGCGATGGGCATGTCGGCGTTCTACACTGGCGCCGGCACCGACGACGCGGAGTCGATCCGCACCGTGCACCGCGCCCTCGAGCTCGGCGTCACGTTCCTCGACACCGCCGAGATCTACGGCCCGTACACCAACGAGGAGCTGCTCGGCCGCGCGCTGGCAGGCCGCCGCGACGAGGTGGTGCTGGCGAGCAAGTTCGGCATGATCCGCCACCGCGGCGACGGGGGCCGCGGACTCGACGGCTCCCCGGAGAACCTGCGGCTCGCCGTCGAGGGCTCGCTCGCGCGCCTCGGCACCGACCGCATCGACCTCTACTACCAGCACCGCATGGACCCGGGCGTCCCGGTCGAGGAGACCGCCGGGGCCTTCGCGGAGCTGATCCAGGAGGGCAAGCTCCGCGGCTACGGCCTCTCGGAGGCGGCGCCCGCGACGATCCGGCGCGCTCACGCCGTGCACCCGGTCACCGCTGTGCAGTCCGAGTACTCGCTCTGGACCCGCGACCCCGAGGCGGAGGTGCTGCCGGTCCTCCGCGAGCTCGGCATCGGCTTCGTCCCGTACTCGCCGCTGGGCCGCGGCTTCCTCACGGGCAGCATCCGCTCGGTCGCCGAGCTGGGCAGCGACGACTTCCGCCGCGACAACCCCCGCTTCGCCGACGGAGCGCTGGAGGCGAACCTCCGCATCGTGGAGGCCGTCGACCGTGTGGCGGCAGAGGCGGACGCGACCGCCGCGCAGGTGGCGCTCGCCTGGCTGCTCGCCCAGGGCGAGGACATCGCTCCGATCCCGGGCACCAAGCGCGTCTCGCGCATCGAGGAGAACGCGGCCGCGGACGCCCTCGTGCTGACCGCGGAGCAGCTCGACGTCCTCGGCGCGCTCGAGGCCCCCGTCGGCGACCGCTACGCCGACATGAGCTCCGTGAACCGCTGACCGCCCTGCGGGACGCCGCTCGCCGCGCGCACCCCGGGCGCGGCCGTGGGAGCGGCGTCCTCGCAGGAGTCAGTCCCTCGGCGGCAGCTCCCGCTTCGGGGTGTCCCGCTTCGGGGTGTCCCGCTTCGGGGTGTCCCGCAGGTCGATGAGACCCGTGAACATCGCCCCCCGCTCGTTCGAGCGCTCGTCGCCCGAGAACAGGTTGTCCGGGGCGGAGGACCCGTGCCGGCGCGGTGTCGCGGTGGGAGCGGGCTCCCGCTCCATCTCGACGCGCTGACGCGGCAGGGCGACGGGGTCGTTCTCGTGCAGCCACGAGACGAGCCGCTCGCGCACGTAGCAGCGCAGGTCGAAGAGCGTCGGCGCGTCCTTCGCAGTGACGAGCACCCGGATCCGGACGAAGCCGCCCGTCGCGTCGGTCACCTGCAGCACGCTGGTGCGCCGGTCCCAGAGGTCGGTCTCCTCGAGCATGCGGTGCAGCTCCTCGCGCATCTGCTCGGGGCTGACCCGCCAGTCCAGGTCGAGCTCGACGGCGCCGAGCAGCTCGGACCCGGTGCGGGTCCAGTTCTGGAACGGCTGGGTCGTGAAGTAGTTCGTGGGCAGCACCAGGCGGCGGTCGTCCCAGAGGTGGACGACGACGTAGGTCAGCGTGATCTCCTCGATCCGCCCCCACTCGGTCTCGACGATCACCACGTCGTCCAGGCGGATGGCGTCGCTGAAGGCGAGCTGCATCCCGGCGAAGATGTTCGTGAGGCTCGACTGCGCGGCCAGGCCCGCCACGATCGAGAGCACGCCGGCCGAGGCCAGGAGGCTCGCACCGGCCGTGCGGGCCTCGGGGAAGGTCAGCAGCGAGGCGCCGATCGCGATGACCACGACGGCCGCCACGGCGACCCTCCGGATGATCGTCATCTGCGTGCGGAGGCGGCGTGCCCGGCGGTTGTCGGCCGTGTCGGTCCGGTAGCGCTCGGCGCCCAGGTCCTCGAGGAACACGAACAGGGAGCCGATCACCCACGCCGCCGCGCCGATCGTGGCGATCTGGAACACCCGCTGCACGAGACCCGGCCAGGGGTCGCCCGACACGGTGGCGGCGAGCGCGGCCCAGACCGCGATGGTCATCAGCAGCACGCGGAACGGGATGCGCAGACGCCGGATCAGCAGGCGCGCCCAGGTCTTGCGCTTGCCGACCGAGCGCAGCACGAGGGCGACGACGGCGGTCGCGACCACGGCGATCACGACCGCGATCACCACGGCGAGCGCGATCGAGCCGATCACGGGGAGGACGTCTTCGGGCACATCGGTCCTTTCTGGAGGGGAAACGGAAGCGAACGGAGATCCTGCCACGCGAACGGGGGTCGGTCCGCATTCTGCGCCGGACACCGTGCGGATGCTCAGGCGCCTGTTAGCGTCGGCGGACGGAGACGTCGACCTCGCCTGGAGCACCGTCGCCCGGGCCTTCACGCGGACGGGCATCACCCTGAGCCTGACCGCCGCCGCCGCCGATCAGGCCCGGGCCTCGGACGCGCTCGACATCGGGATCGGCTCCACGAGCGTCGGCTTCCGCGGAGTCCTGCCGCCTTTCGACCCGTCGACCGCCGCACCCTCCAGCGAGTGAGCACGGGCCGGCGCTCCCCCTGCGGGCGCTCGGAGGAGGTCGGGAACGGACACGGACCGGGAACGACGAAGCCCCGCACCTCACGAGGAGGTGCGGGGCTGGTGGTGCACCCCCTCGGACTTGAACCGAGAACCCACTGATTAAGAGTCAGTTGCTCTGCCGATTGAGCTAGAGGTGCATTCCGGCCGGCTGATCGTGCGTGCCGAACCGAGGGATCACATTACCAGCGTCTCCCCCCGTCTCGTCAAATCGAGTGCGACGGACCGCCCGCGGCAGCGATCGGAGGCTCCGCGGGACCCACCGGTATCGTGGTCGCGTGACCCCGCAGAGCAGTGACCAGAGCTTCGACGACGACCTCCGACTCGCCCTCCGCCTGGCGGACGCGGCCGATGCGATCTCGCGGGAGCGGTTCGGCGCGCTCGACCTCGTCGTGGACACGAAGCTCGACCGCACCCCGGTCACCGACGCCGACCGCGCCGTCGAGGAGGCGATCCGCGCGCTGCTCGCCGCCGAGCGTCCGGACGACGCGATCCTCGGCGAGGAGTTCGGCACCTCGGGCGAGGCCTCGCGGCAGTGGATCCTCGACCCGATCGACGGCACCGCCCACTTCCTCCGCGGCGTCCCGATCTGGGCGACCCTGATCGCGCTCGCGGTCGACGGCGTCCCCGTCGTCGGAGTCGTCTCCGCTCCCGCTCTCGGCACGCGCTGGTGGGCGGCTGAGGGCTCCGGCGCCTGGGCCGTCGAGCTGGAGGCCGGGGCCGAGCCGCGACCGCTGCGCGTCTCGGGGATCGACACGCTCGCCTCGGCGACCTTCAGCTACAACAGCATCCAGCAGTGGAAGGGCGCGGGCCGTCTCCCGCAGCTGCTCGAGCTCGCCGGCGCCGTCTGGCGCGACCGGGCGTACGGGGACGCGTGGCCCTACATGCTCGTCGCCGAGGGCCTCCTCGACGGTGCGGGCGAGTTCGACGTGAAGCCCTACGACCTGGCGGCCCTGGTGCCGATCGTGCAGGAGGCGGGCGGCCGCTTCACCTCCGCCGACGGGGAGGACGGGCCGTGGCACGGCAGCGCCGTCGCCACCAACGGCCTGCTGCACGACGAGGTGCTCGCGATCGTGGCGCCGCGATGAGGAGCCGGACGGCCGCGCTCGCCTCGGCGGCGCTCCTCCTGCTCCTCTCGGGCTGCTCCTCCGTCGTCGGGCCGGACGGCCCGGAGGCCGTGCGTGACGAGGGCGGCACGGTGGCGACCGCCGGCGTCACCGACGTGTTCTCGCTGCGGCGCGGCGACTGCCTGGCCGACCCGGGCGACGACCGCATCGCCGACGTGGACGTCGTCCCGTGCGCCGAGGAGCACGCACTGGAGGTCTTCCACACGTTCGCGCAGCCCGGAGACCGCTACTCCAGCCGCAACACGCTGCTCGCCCAGGCCGAGGCGGGCTGCGAGCCGGAGTTCGGCGCCGTGATGGGGATCGCCTACGGCGACTCCGCCCTCGAGTACCGCTCGCTCGTCCCCTCCGAGGTCGGCTGGCGCCACGGGGACCGCACGATCGTCTGCGCGGTCCTCGATCCGGCCGACGACTCCACCACCGGCAGCCTCTTCGGCTCCGCTCGCTGACCACGGCTCCGATCGACCCCCGTTCGGCTCATTGACACGCGCTCCGTCGGAGCGCAGGGTGAAGGGACGAACGGCAGGCGCGAGGGGGCGCGGAGACCGGCGGCTCAGGAGTCGACATGCAGGACCGGCACGACCAGGAACCCCCCGAGCGCTCGCGCACGGCCGAGCAGCACTGGGGACCGGCGGACAGCCTGTTCCCGAGGCTCCACCGGCAGAGCTCCCTGCTCGCCGCGGCGGAGGCGGTCGCGCAGGTCGACGGGCCCGGCCCGGGCGACGTCTGGTCGCGGCTCCTGCACGACTACGCCCACGCCTCCGACCGCGTCGTCTCGGTGGACGGCGACGACGAGGCCGCCACGCTCGGCTGGCTGAAGCCGCGCGGTGTGGTCTCGCTGCTGGTCACCGAGCGGTGCGACGACGACGACGCCGCCGAGCACCTGGTGGCCGCGCTCGCCGCGATGAACGCCGTGACCCTCTCCGTGCACGAGGCGCGAGCAGCACGGCTCCGTCCCCTGCTGGACGTGCTGCACCGGCTCCTGCCCGACGCGTTCGCCGAGCTGCCGGTGGACCGCAGCGCCCACTACCCGGCCGGCACCGCCGTCGCCGTGCTGGCGCCGGGCGTGCTCTACCGGGGCTGGGCCCCGCCGCAGGCTCTCGCCGGCCCGGCGCACGACGACGACAGGCTGGCGATGCTCACCCTCTACGGGCGGATCAGACAGCTCGACGTGCGACCGTCGTGAGGCCGGCGGAGCGGAGCTCCCAGTGTGCGACGACGACCGGTGGTGGAGATGGGGGGAATCGAACCCCCGTCCATCGCTGTGATTCTGCGCCTTCTACGGGTGTAGCCGATGAGAGCGTTCTGCTCGGCCCCGACCGTTACCATCGGCGCATCGGTCGACGGGCCCAGCCCGAGTGCAAGTCCCGCGTCGCCCTCAGGCGTAACGACGCAGCAAGTCCTCTAGATGACGCCAGGATCCGGGGCGAGGACGCACCCACGGGCTGACGGACTATCTACTCTGGCTTAGGCAGCGAGAGCGAAGTCGGTGCGCTTCTGTTCGGCACCTGTGTTTTCCAGGGATCGTTGACGAGATGACCCTGGATCCTCGACCCGCTTCTCGCAGTTTCGCAGGCAATGTCGAAACCGATCATCCCCGCGAGCACTCGACGGCCCGGAGGCCGCTGGAGTGGGTCGTTCGTCGCACACTGTGGAGTTACGGGTCCTAGTCTACCTCAGCTCCGCGGGCGGTCACCCGGCGGCGGCGCAGATCGAGCAGACCCAGCACGAGCGCGAGCGCGATCAGCCCGAGGGTGACGAAGTAGCCGTTGCGGAAGGCGTCGTGGTAGCGGTCCAGCCCCTCCGCCATCCCCTGCTCGCTCGCCAGCGTCGCGAAGAAGACGGCGGAGGCGCAGGCGGTGCCGACCGCGGTGCCCACGCGCTGGCCGAGCTGGCCCACGGAGCCCGCCACGCCGCCCTGCGCCGGCGGGATCTCGGCGAGGGTGAGCGTCTGGTTCGGCGACACGACGAAGCCGCCGCCGGCCCCGGCGACGAGCATCGCGGCACCCATGCCGTAGGCCGCGGTCTCGGCCGGGAGGAGCTCGGCGGCGAGCAGCACGAGCGTGAAGCCGATGACCACGAGCACGATGCCGAGCACCACCAGTGCGCGGCCGTAGCGCTGCACGAGCTTGCCGCCGTACCAGGCGGTCACCGCCGAGGTCAGCGCGAACGGGATGCTCACCATGCCGGCGAACACCGGCTCGAGGCCGAGCCCCTGCTGGAGGAAGAGCGTGGTGAGGAGGAAGGTCGCCGGGATCGCGGCGAAGTAGGAGGTCGCGACCAGGATGCCGTTGCGGTAGGAGCTGGTCCGGAAGATGCGGAAGTCGATGACGGGCGTCCGCCCCGACGCGGCGTAGTGCGCCTCCCAGCGCACGAAGACGGCGGCGGCGGCCGCGGCGAGGACCAGCCAGAACCAGCGGTAGGGCGAGTCCGAGGAGGAGCCCGTGGTCAGCAGGAACGGCAGCATGAACGCGAAGATCGCGACCGCCAGCAGGAGCAGGCCGACCGGGTCGAGGGACCGGTCTCCCTCGGGCCGCGAGCGCTTCTTCGGGATGAGCTTCCAGGCGAAGACCAGCGCGGCGACGCCCAGCGGGATGTTCATCCAGAACAGCAGGCGCCAGCCGTCCTGCTCGCCGCCGATCGCGATCAGGAGGCCGCCGAGGGTCGGGCCGAAGGCGGTCGACAGGCCGATGGTCGCGCCGAAGACCCCGAAGGCCCGGGCCCGCTCGGCGCCGGTGAACATCTGCTGCACCAGCCCGAGGACCTGGGGCATCTGGATTCCCGCGGCGACGCCCTGCAGGAAGCGCGCGACGACGAGCAGCTCGATCGACGGCGCGAGCGCGCAGAGCAGGCTCGTCACCGTGAACGCAGTCAGCCCGATGAGGAACAGCAGGCGGCGCGAGCGGATGTCGCCCAGCCGACCGGCCGGCACGAGCGCCAGTCCGAAGGCGAGCGCGTAGCCCGCGACGATCAGCTGCAGCTGGCTCGCGTCCGCTCCGAGCGAGCGCTCGATCGACGGCAGGCCGACGTTGACCTTCGAGAGGTCGAGGATCGTGATGGCCGCGACTCCGACGCTCACCGCGAAGGCGCGCCACCGCGTCTTCTCGTCGGCGGCGCTCAGGGCGGCGGGGGCGCTGTTCTCGGGGGAGGTCACGCGCCCCAGTCTCCCAAAGCACGGGGCGCGAAGAAGAGGCTTGCGCGGCACCCGTCGGACAGTGCCCGCCGGGGCCTACTCGCCGAGGCGGCGGCGGGTCGACATCGCACGGTCCGCCTCGCGGCGGTCCTGGCGCTCTCGGAGGACCTGGCGCTTGTCGTAGTCCTTCTTGCCCTTGGCCACGGCAAGCTCGACCTTGGCCTTGCCGTCGCTGAAGTACAGCGAGAGCGGGATCAGCGTGTACCCGCCCTCCTTCACCTTGTTGTGGATCTTGAGGATCTGCGCCTTGTGCAGCAGCAGCTTGCGCTTGCGGCGCGGCGGGTGGTTCGTCCAGGTGCCCTGGGCCCACTCGTTGATGTGGACGGCGTCGAGCCACGCCTCTCCCCCGTCGACGAACGCGTAGCCGTCGACCAGCGAGGCTCGGCCGGCCCGGAGGGACTTCACCTCGGTGCCGGTGAGCACGAGGCCCGCCTCGTAGGTGTCCTCGATGAGGTAGTCGTGGCGCGCCTTGCGGTTGGTCGCGACGACCTTCTGTCCCTGTTCTCTGGGCACGGCTGCTCCTCGGGTCGCGAGCGGATGAAGGGGGCGGGCATCGTCGGGGCGATGCACCGGTGGGCCGCCCCGAACGGGACAGCCCACCAGTATACGTCCGGTCCGGGATCAGACCCGCAGGTACCGCGCGATCGCGACGTTCGCCGAGACGGCGGCCAGGACGATGCCGACCACGATCAGGATCGGCACGACGATCAGAGCGTCGTCGAGTCCCACGAAGGAGGTCAGCGGGATCCGGTACGCCAGGAACCCCTGCACGAAGACCTGCACGATGGCGACCACCGCGACTCCCGCGAGGATCGAGCCGACCAGCGCGGCGAAGACCCCCTCGAGGATGAACGGGGTCTGGATGAACCTGTTCGAGGCCCCCACGAGCCGCATGATGCCCAGCTCCCGTCTCCGCGAGAACGCCGAGAGGCGGATCGTGGTGGCGATGAGCAGCACGGCCGCGACGAGCATCAGGACGGCGATGCCGATGGCCGTGTAGCTCGCCGCGTTGAGGATCGAGAAGATCTGGTCGAGGTACTGCCGCTGGTCGGTGACGCTCTCGACTCCCGAGACGCTCGACAGGCTCTCCACGATGACGTCCGACTGGGTCGGGTCCTTCAGGTTGATCCAGAAGGTCTGGTTGAGCAGGTCGGGAGTGACGTACTCGGCGACCGGGTTGCCCGCGAACTGCTCCTGGAAGTTCGCGTAGGCCTGGTCGTGGTCCTCGAAGTAGGAGCGGTCGATGTACGGCGCGAGCGTGGCGCCCTCGAGCTGGCCCTGCACCGCGTCGATCTGCTCGGCGGTGGCGTCGGAGCCGCTGCAGTTCGAGCCGCCGGAGGTGGCGGTGCACATGTACACCGCGACCTGCGCCTTGTCGTACCAGAAGTTCTTCATCTGGCCGATCTGCATCTGGAGCAGGATCGCCGTGCCGACGAAGGTGAGGGAGATGAAGGTCACCAGGATCACCGAGACGACCATGGAGACGTTGCGCCGGAGGCCGCTGGCGACCTCCGACCAGATCAGTGCGAATCTCACTTGACGGGTCCTACGTTCTGCTGGTCGTCGCCGGTCTCGTCGCCCTCGCCCGCGTGGGCGCGGAGGCCGAGGCGTGCGGCGAGCGACTCCTCGGGCAGGGCTCCGGTGTCGGCGGGGAGGAAGATCGGACCGGTCTGGCTCTGCAGCTCGACGACGCGCGGGGCGGCGGCGGGCCCGGCGGCCGGCTCCGGCTCGCGCTCCGGCTCGACGGCGGCGGAGCGGCGGCCCTCGGGGACGCGGGGCTGGGCGGCGGTCTGCGAGAGGCGGGCCGGCTCGGGCGGCGGGGCCGGGGCCTCCTGGCGCAGGTCGATCTCGGGGACCTCGGCGGGCGCGAGCTCGCTGTCGATGATCGCCGGGGGCGCGGGCTGCTCGGCGACAGCGTGGTCGTCGGCCGCCACGACCACGACGCCGTCGTGGACGACGGTGATGCTCTCGGTCTGGCCGTAGCCGCCCTGGCTCTCGTCGCGGACGATGCTGCCTGCCGAGAGCTCGATGACGCGGCGCTTCATCTGGTCGACGATGCCGGCCTCGTGGGTCGCCATGATCACGGTCGTGCCGCCCGCGTTGATCCGCTCGAGCAGCGCCATGATGCCGGCGCTCGTGGTCGGGTCGAGGTTGCCCGTGGGCTCGTCGGCCAGCAGGACGGCCGGCTTGTTGACGACGGCGCGGGCGATCGCCACGCGCTGCTGCTCGCCGCCGGAGAGCTCGTGGGGCAGGCGCGACGCCTTGCCCGCGAGGCCCACCATCTTGAGCGTGTCCGGGACGGCCTCCTGGATGTAGCCCTTCGACTTGCCGATCACCTGGAGGCTGAACGCGACGTTGTCGAAGACCGACTTGTTCGGCAGCAGCCGGAAGTCCTGGAACACGACGCCCATGTTGCGGCGGAAGTACGGGACCTTGCGGCTCGAGATCTTGCCGAGGTTCTGCCCGAGCACGTGGATCGACCCGGAGGAGGGGCGCTCCTCCTTGAGGATCAGGCGGAGGCAGCTCGACTTGCCGGAGCCGGAGGCGCCGACGAGGAAGACGAACTCGCCCCGGAGGATCTCGAGATCGATGGCGTTGAGGGCGGGTCTCGTGCCGCCCCGATACTGCTTGGAGACGTTGTCGAAGCGAATCATGTCGGTACGAGGGTAAGCGACGATCCCGAAGAGTCCGCCGAGGGGGCGCGCGGCGCGTCGGTGGGGACGCGCCCGAGCCGCGCTAGGAGGACTTCCGCCAGCGGATCCCGGCGGCGATGAAGCCGTCCAGATCGCCGTCGAACACGTGCGAGGGGTTGCCGACCTCGTGGTCGGTGCGCAGGTCCTTCACCATCTGGTACGGAGCGAGGACGTAGCTGCGCATCTGGTCGCCCCAGCTCGCGGTGATGGTGCCGGCGAGCTCCTTCTTGGTGGCCGCCTCCTGCTCCTTCTGCAGCAGCAGGAGCCGCGACTGGAGCACGCGCATCGCCGCGGCGCGGTTCTGGATCTGGCTCTTCTCGTTCTGCATCGACACGACGGTGCCGGTGGGCAGGTGGGTGAGGCGCACCGCGGAGTCGGTGGTGTTCACCGACTGGCCGCCGGGGCCGGAGGAGCGGAAGACGTCCACGCGGATGTCGTTGTCCGGGATCTCGATCGCCCCGGCCTCCTCCATCAGCGGGATGACCTCGACCGCGGCGAAGGAGGTCTGGCGCTTGCCCGCGGCGCCGAAGGGGCTCATCCGCACGAGGCGGTGGGTTCCGGCCTCGACCGAGAGCGTGCCGAAGGCGTAGGGGGCGTCGATCTGGAAGGTGGCCGACTTGATGCCCGCCTCCTCCGCGTAGCTGGCGTCCATGACGGTCGCCGCGTACTTGTGCTTCTCGGCCCAGCGGAGGTACATGCGCATGAGCATCTCGGCGAAGTCGGAGGCGTCGACGCCGCCCGCTCCCGCGCGGATGGTGACCACGGCGGGGCGGTCGTCGTACTCGCCGTCGAGCAGGGTCTGCACCTCGAGCTCGCCCATGACCTTCTGGAGGGAGGAGAGCTCGGCGATCGCCTCCTGCTCGGACTCGGCGTCCTCGGCCTCGTTCGCCATCTCGACGAGCACCTCGAGGTCGTCCAGGCGCCGGTCGATCGCGGTGATCCGCGCGAGCTCGGACTGGCGGTGGCTGAGGGCGCTGGTCACCTTCTGCGCGTTGGCCGTGTCGTCCCACAGGTCGGGGGCGCCGGCCTGCTCGCTGAGCTCGGCGATCTTCGAGCGGAGGCCGTCCACGTCGATGACGGCGCGGATGTCGGCGAAGGTGGAGCGGAGAGCAGTGATCTGCTCGGTGAAGTCGTTGTCCAGCATGGTGCGTCCAGACTACCGGGGGCCGGGGGCCGCCCTCCGGCCCGGGCGTACCCTGGGGACGGTGACCAGCACCGCTCCGCGCCCCTTCCCCGTCGGGCCGCTGCTGCTGTCGACCTTCCTCCCCACCCTCCTCTTCTCCATCGGCGAGGGGGCGATCATCCCCCTCCTGCCGGCCGCGGCCGGCGACCTCGGCGCGACGCTGGCTCTGGCGGGCCTCGTGGCCGGGATGATCATGATCGGCGAGCTGGCGGGCGACATCCCCAGCGGCTGGATCGTCTCGCGGATCGGCGAGCGCGGCGCCATGCTCGGAGCCTCGGCCGCGTCGATCCTCGGGCTCGTGGTGTGCCTGCTCTCGACGTCGTGGGTCGGGCTGACGATCGGCGTCTTCGTGATCGGCCTCGCGACCGCGGTCTTCGCGCTGGCGCGCCACGCGTTCATGACGTCGTTCGTCCCGATCACGCACCGCGCCCGCGCGCTCAGCGCCCTCGCCGGGGCGTTCCGCGCGGGCTGGCTGATCGGCCCGTTCCTGGCGGCCGGGGTGGTGCACCTCACCGGCTCCGTCGAGTCCGTCTTCTGGGTGCACATCGTCTGCTGCGTGGCGGCGGTCGTGGTCCTGCTGCTCGTGCCCGACCCCGCGACGGTGCTGCGGCGGGCGCAGGCCGCGGCCGACCGCGCCGCTCCGGAGGACGTGGTCGCCGCGGAGGCGTCGGCGACCGTCCTGGAGTCGCCGCAGTCGCTGCTCGGGACGCTGCGCGAGCACCGCGGGGTCCTCGCTCGGATGGGGACCGGCGCCGCCGTGATCGGGGCGCTGCGGGCGAGCCGGACGCTGATCCTCCCCCTCTGGGCGGTGAGCATCGGGCTCGCCGAGACCGACACCGCGATCATCATCGGCATCGCCGGCGCGCTCGACTTCGCCCTCTTCTACGCCGGCGGCCAGCTGATGGACCGCTTCGGCCGGGGCGCCACCGCGATCCCCTCGATGATCGGCCTCGGGCTCGGCCACCTCGCCCTCGCCGCCTCGGTGCTCGCCCTCGATCCGGTGCCCTGGTTCGTCGCCGTGGCCTGCGTGCTCGCGGCCGCGAACGGCATCGGCTCCGGGATCCTGATGACCATCGGCGCCGATCTCGCGCCCCCGGCCGATCCGGCCCCGTTCCTCGGCGCGTTCCGCTTCACCGGTGACGCGGGCAACGCCGCCGCCCCGATCGTCGTGTCGGCACTCACCGCCCTGGTCTCCCTCCCCTTCGCCGCCGTCGTGATGGGGGTGCTCGGTCTGGGCGGAGCGGGGGCGCTCGCCCGCTGGATTCCGCGGTACCTCCCCCGGGCGGCCTCCCGCGGCTGAGGCGCGGGGCCCTCCTCCTACACTGGAGCCCGCACGCGGGAGTGGTGGAATGGCAGACACGCAGGATTTAGGTTCCTGTGCCGAGAGGCGTGAGGGTTCGAGTCCCTCCTTCCGCACGGGATCGGCCGGTACGCTGAGCGCGCTCGCGTGACCGCCGACCGGCCACCGGCCCCCGTCGACTGGAGATCCGTTGAATCACGCCGCCCTCGTCCCCTGGCTCGATCCGGAGACGATCCTGACCTCGTTCGGCCCCTGGGGCGTGCTCGTGGTCTGCCTCATCGTGTTCGCCGAGACCGGACTGCTGATCGGCTTCCTCTTCCCGGGCGACACGCTGCTGATCATCACGGGCCTGCTGGCGCACGAGAACGCGTCGAACGGCGGCCTCGGCATCCCGATCTGGCTCATCTGCCTGGCTGTCGGGTTCTCGGCCTTCGTCGGCGGCGAGGTCGGCTACCTGATCGGGCATAAGGCCGGCCCGCGCATCTTCGAGCGCAAGGAGTCCGGCTTCTTCAGCATCGAGAATGTGAAGCGGACCAACGCGTTCTTCGAGCGCTTCGGCGGCCTCGCCGTGATCCTCGCGCGCTTCGTGCCGATCGTCCGCACCTTCGCGCCGATCGCGGCCGGCGTGGCCCACATGAACTACCGCAAGTACAGCCTCTACAACCTCATCGGCGCCCTGATCTGGGGCAGCGGGGTCACCCTGATCGGGTGGCTGCTCGCCTTCATCCCGCCGGTCGCCGACTTCGTCTCGCACTACATCGACGTGATCCTGATCGGCGCGGTCGTGCTCGCGCTGGTGCCGACGCTGTTCCACTTCTTCCAGCAGCAGCGCAAGGCGAAGCTCGCCGCCGACCCCGAGACCGACGCGACCGAGTCGGCCGCCTACGTGCTCGACGCCGACACCCTGGACGACAAGCACCCGAAGTCCTGACCTCCGCCTCCGCGAGACGCCACTCCGGCACGCCGCACGCCGACAGGCGTGCACCGGAGTGGCATCCCGCGGTGGGAACCCGCCGGGGTCAGAGCCGGGCGGACAGGGCGGCGAGCTCGGCGCGCAGCGCGGTGAAGGCGCGGGCGCGGTGGCTCCGAGCGTTCTTCTGCTCGGGAGCGAGCTCGGCCGCCGTGAGCGCCCCGGCCTCGGGGACGAACACCGGGTCGTAGCCGTGGCCGTTCGCACCGCGCGGCGCCGTCGCGATCGCGCCGTCCCAGCGGCCCTCGACCACCGTCTCCTGCCCGCCGGGGAGCACGGAGTCCGGCACCACGAGGGCGATGGTGCAGCTGAAGTGCGCACCGCGGTGCTCCGCCTTCACGTCGTGCAGCTGCGCCAGGAGGAGCTCGAGGTTGGCCGTCGCGTCGTGCGCGCGTCCCGACCAGCGGGCCGAGAAGATGCCCGGCGCGCCGCCGAGGACGTCGACGCAGATCCCGGAGTCGTCCGCGAGCGCCACGAGGCCGGTGTGCGCCGCCGCCGCGCGCGCCTTGATCAGCGCGTTCTCGGCGAAGCTCACGCCGTCCTCGACGGGCTCGGGTCCGTCGTAGGCGCGGACGCCGACTCCGGGGAGCGCGCCGGCCAGCATGGCGCGGAACTCCTCCACCTTGCCCGCGTTGTGAGTGGCGAGGACGAGGTCCAAGCTCACGCTCCGGGCTCCGCGGCGAGCGCTTCGGCCTGGATGCGGGCGAGGTCGGAGGCACCGGCGACCGCGAGGTCGAGCAGGGCGTCGAGCTCGCGGCGGTCGAACGGGGCCCCCTCGGCGGTGCCCTGCACCTCGACGAACAGGCCGCGTCCGGTGACGACGACGTTCATGTCGGTCTCGGCGCGCACGTCCTCGACGTAGGCCAGGTCGAGCATCGGCACGCCGTCGATGATGCCGACGGACACCGCCGAGAGGCTGTCGATCAGCGGCTGCGCCTTCTGCCCCACGTACTTCTTGCCGCGCGCCCACTCGATCGCGTCGGCCATCGCCACGTAGGCGCCGGTGATCGCCGCGGTGCGGGTGCCGCCGTCGGCCTGGAGGACGTCGCAGTCGATCACGAGGGTGTTCTCGCCGAGCGCCTTCGTGTCGACCACCGCGCGCAGGCTCCGGCCGATCAGCCGCGAGATCTCGTGCGTGCGCCCGCCGACCTTCCCCTTGACCGACTCGCGGTCCATGCGGGAGTTGGTGGATCGGGGCAGCATCGCGTACTCGGCGGTGACCCAGCCCTTGCCCTTGCCCTGCAGCCAGCGCGGCACGCCGTTCGTGAAGGAGGCGGTGCAGAGCACCCTGGTGTTCCCGAACGAGACGAGCGCGGAGCCCTCCGCCTGGGTGCTCCAGCCGCGCTCGATCGTCACGGTGCGCAGCTCGTCGGGCGCCCGCCCGTCCTTGCGCGCGGCCTTCGATGCGGTGCTGTCGGTCACTCGGGTCTCCCTCGATCGTGCGGGAGCGCGGCCCGGTCGAGCTCGCGCAGGTTGATGGTGCCGGTCTCGACGAGGTCGACGCTCGAGACCTCCGGACCGAGGAAGCGGCGGGCGAGGCGGACGAAGTCGCTCGAGCCCGTCTCCTCCCACCGGTAGGTCGGAGGAGCGGCGGAGGTGCGCTGCAGGCCGTGCGCCACGAGGGTCCGGTAGACGTCGAGCGCGGTCTCCTCGGCGCTCGAGACGAGGCGGACGTCCGGCCCCATCACGTACGCGATGGCACCGCGCAGCAGCGGGTAGTGCGTGCAGCCGAGGACGAGCGTGTCGACCCCCGCGGCCTTGAGCGGCGCGAGGTACTCCTCCGCCACCGCGAGCAGCTCGTCGCTCCAGGTGACGCCCGCCTCGACGAACTCGACGAAGCGCGGGCAGGCGGCGGTGAACAGCTGCAGGTCGGGCGCGGCGACGAAGGCGTCGTCGTAGGCGCGGGAGCGGATCGTCCCGACCGTGCCGATCACGCCGACGCGGCGGTTGCGCGTGTCGCGGACAGCGCTGCGGACGGCGGGCTGGATGACCTCGATCACCGGGATGCCGCGGCCGAGCGTGTAGCGCTCGCGGGCGTCGCGCATCATCGCGGCCGAGGCGGTGTTGCAGGCGATGACGAGCAGCTTGGCGCCCTGGTCGACCAGCGTGTCGAGGGTGTCGAGGGCGTAGGCGCGGACGTCGGCGAGCGGCTTGGGACCGTAGGGCGAGTGCGCGGTGTCGCCGAGGTAGACGATCGACTCGTTCTGCAGCTGGTCGATCACGGAGCGGGCGACGGTGAGCCCGCCGACCCCGGAGTCGAAGATGCCCAGCGGTGCGTCCGTCACGGAGGAACAGCCTACCCGCGCCCTGCGGCCCGGTCCCGGCCGCACGCCGTTCCCGGGCCCGGCGGCGTGCGCAAGCCCCGGCACCCGCGCCTGGGCCGCGCGGGGGCGGCCGTGGAACACTGAGCGGATGGACTCCACGGCCTTCCTCACCGACCGGTACGAGCTCACGATGGTCGAGGGCGCCCTCGGCAGCGGCACCGCCGACCGCCGCTGCATGTTCGAGGTGTTCGCCCGGAGCCTCCCGCCCGGACGCCGCTACGGCGTGCTCGCGGGCACCGGCCGGCTCCTCGAGCTGATCTCGCGGTTCCGCTTCGGCGACGACGAGCTGTCCTGGCTCCGCGGGAACCGCGTCGTCGACTCCCGCACGCTGGACTGGCTCGCCGACTACCGCTTCCGGGGCGACGTCTGGGGCTACCGCGAGGGCGAGGTCTACCTCCCGGGCTCCCCCGTGCTCATCGTCGAGGCGCCCTTCGCCGACGGCGTGCTGCTGGAGACCCTGGTGCTCAGCGTCCTCAACCACGACAGCGCCGTGGCGAGCGCCGCCGCGCGGATGGTCTCGGCCGCCGACGGGCGACCGCTCGCCGAGATGGGTTCGCGCCGCGCCGGTGAGCGGTCCGCCGTCGCGGCCGCTCGCGCCGCCTACATCGCCGGATTCGGCGCCTCCTCGAACCTGGAGGCGGGCCGCAGCTTCGGCGTGCCCACGATGGGCACCTCCGCGCACTCCTTCACGCTCCTCCACGACTCGGAGGAGGAGGCCTTCCGCGCGCAGGTCGCCGCGCTCGGCCCCGGCACGACCCTCCTGGTGGACACCTACGACGTGACGGCCGCCGTCGACCTGGCGGTCCGCGTCGCCGGCACCGGCCTCGGCGCCGTGCGCATCGACTCCGGCGACCTCCCCCAGCAGGTGGCCGCCGTCCGGCAGCAGCTGGACGCGCTCGGCGCGACCGGCACGCGCATCACCGTCACCAACGACCTCGACGAGTACGGGATCGCCGCGCTCGCGGCCTCACCGGTCGACTCCTACGGCGTCGGCACCTCGGTGGCGACGGGCTCGGGCCACCCGACCGCGGGCATGGTCTACAAGCTGGTCGCGCACGAGGACGACGCGGGCGAATGGGTCGCGGTGGCGAAGAAGTCGGTCTCGAAGGCGTCGATCGGCGGGCGGAAGGCCGCCGGCCGTCTGCTCTCCGACGACGGGGTCGCCGAGGCCGAGGTCGTGCACGTGGGCGCCGGCCCCGAGGGCGCCGTCGGCGAGGACGAGCGGGCGCTGCTCGTCCCCCTGATCGAGGACGGGACGATCCGTCCCGAGCACCTCGGCATCGAGGGAGTGGCGGCAGCCCGCGCGCACCACGCGAACGCGGTCCTCGAGCTGCCGATCGACGCGCTCCGGCTCGGCCGCGGCGAGCCCGTCATCCCGACCCGCTACGAGTGAGCGGGGCGGGAGCTCACTTCATCTTCGCGTAGATCTCCTTGCAGGCCGGGCACACCGGGAACTTCTCCGGGTCGCGGCCCGGGAGCCACTTCTTGCCGCAGAGCGCGCGGACCGGCTTGCCGGTGATGGCGCTCTCGAGGATCTTGTCCTTCGGCACGTAGTGGGAGAAGCGCTCGTGGTCGCCCGGCTCGATGGACTCCTGGTTGAGGAGCTCCTCGAGCTCGCGGTCGAGCGTGGCGGTTCCTCCGCCTCCCTCGAGGGGGTCGGTGCTGCTGTTCTGGACGCGCGGAATCATGCCGACGATCCTACGCGCGGAGCCCGGGCCCGCGGCCGTGCGCTCCGGATCGGGCGGCGCTAGTAGCGGCTGGTGAACGCGACCAGCTCGGTCGCGCGGCGCTCGAACAGCCGGCCGCCGAGGAGCACGCCGAGGGCGAAGACGACCACGGCGCTGCCGAAGCCGACGAGCACGGCGTCGCCCGCCGCCTCCGGGTCGACGAACAGGGCCCGGACGCCGAGCACCACGGCCGGAGCCGAGAGGAGCAGCCCCAGGCCGAACGCGAGGGACTGCGGACCGGCGCCACTGGCTCCGGGGGCCTGGGGCTGCGTGAACGCGCTGTCGCCCGGGCGCGGAGCCGGATAGGCGAGCCGTGCCGAGACGGCGCTGGCGACGCCGGCGGGGACGAGCAGGAGGCAGGTGTTCACCGCGAGCACGACGGGCAGCGCATCGGGGAGCCCCGAGGTCGCGCTGCTGATCAGCGAGCCGAGCACGACGACCGGCACGCCGAGCAGGAGGGTCGGGAAGGCGCGGCCGAGCCGGTCCGACCAGCCGCGGACGCCCGCGGCCACGTGGAGCCAGAACGCCGAGCCGTCGTAGGCGACGTCGTTGTGCAGGAACCAGCCGAGGAACAGCGCGATCAGCGGGACCGGGAGCAGCGAGAGCAGCGGGAAGGGGACGCCGACGACCGCGAGCAGCAGCAGGGCCGCGACCGGCAGCACCGGCACGGCGACGAGCGACGCCTGGTAGCGCGGATCCCGGAGCCAGTAGGTGATGCTGCGCGCCGCGATCGCGCCGGTCCGGGTCGAGCCGAGGACGTCGAACCAGCCCAGCCGGAGGCCGCGCGGCGGCCGGTGCGTGCGCTCGGGGCGCTCCGTCAGCAGGCGGACGACGAGCCACCAGAGCGCGCCCGCCGCGACGAGCGTCGCCAGGGCCAGCAGGAGCGGGCCGAGCGCGTCGCCGGTCCGGGCGGCCGGGGCGATCATCCACGCCGCGCCGAACGGAGTGGCCCCCATCGCCGCGCCCCAGCGCTCGAGCACCGGGGTGTCCCCCGTGTCGACCAGCGCGGCAGCGCCGAGGGCGGCGGGACCGCCCAGCATCAGCACCAGGCCGAGGACGGCCAGCAGCTCGCGGGCGGTCCGGGAGGGGACGAGGGCGGCGGAGGCGGCGAGGCCGATCCGCGCGAACAGCGAGGCCGTCGCCACCGCGAGGAGCGGGCCGACCACGGCGAAGGCGCCTGCGCCCGGGACGAGCGGCGCGCACGCGAGCCCGACCACCAGCAGGGCGAGCGTGGGGACCGAGACGAGGCCGGCCAGGGCGAGCGCCCCGGCGAGGCGGAGCGGCGGAAGGCCGAAGAGGCGGAACGCGCGCGGATCCATCGGGTCGAGCGGGCCGAGCAGGAAGGGCAGCACCAGGAAGCCGACGGAGACGAGTCCGCCGGCGGTCACGAGAGCGCCCGCCGCCGCGTCCGAGGAGCGCAGAGCGCCGATCGCCCCGATCAGCAGGGCCGTCACCGCGACGACCACGAGCACGCCCAGGACGGCGCCGGCCGAGCGCGCGGGCCCGGAGCGGAACGCGCCCAGGAGGACGTCGATCCTCAGCCGGAGAAGTCGTGCAGCCACTGCAGCCCCTCGGCGATCTGCTTGCCGCCCGCGAGCTCGAGGAAGCGCTCCTCCAGCGTCGCGGTGCCGGCGACCTCCGCGACCGTCCCGGAGGCGAGCACGCGCCCGCCGACGATCACGGCCACGTCGTCGCAGACGCGCTCGATGAAGTCGAGCCCGTGGCTGGAGAGGACGACGGTGCCGCCGCCCTCGACGAAGCGGCGCAGCACGGTGATCACGGCGGCCGAGGAGACCGGGTCCACCGACTCGAACGGCTCGTCGAGGACCAGCACGCGCGGGGCGTGGATCATCGCCGCCGCGAGGGCGACCTTCTTCGCCATCCCCGCGGAGTAATCCGAGATCAGGCGCTCCAGCGCGTCGGAGAGGCCGAGCGCCTCGGCCAGCTCGACCGTGCGCTGCTTCGCCGTGGCGAGGTCGATGCCGCGCAGCGCGGCGGAGTAGGCGAGGAACTGGGCGCCGGTGAGCCGGTCGAACAGCCGGAGGCGGTCGGGCAGGACCCCGATCAGCGGCTTCGCGGCCGACGGGTCCTTCCAGACGTCGACGCCGTGCACGAGGACGCGGCCGGTGTCGGGTCGCAGAAGGCCCGTCATCATCGAGAGCGTGGTGGTCTTGCCCGCGCCGTTCGGGCCGATGATCCCGTAGAAGGTCCCCGCGCGGACGGCCAGGTCGATGCGGTCGACAGCCACCGTCCTCCCGAAGGTCCGGGTCAGCTGGTGCAGCTCGAAGACGACGGGCGAGGCGCCGTCCGGATCCGCGGCACCCTCAGCGGGCTCGGCGTTCGTCACGGACGTCATCCGGCTACGGTACCAACTCGCCCGCGGGGCCCCGGCGCCCGCGCCGACACCCGGCGACACGGCGAGAGGTCAACCACCCTGGCCCCGGGGGGCGTGAACTGTACACTAGGTCTCTACCCGAGGAGTCGATCAGATCGAGACGCAGCGGTTAATTCGAGGAGAACACACGATGATGCACACAGGTTCGACGAGCAGCAGCCCCGCCACCGTCGTCATCCTCGCCGCAGGGATGGGCAGCCGGCTCGGCCGCTCCCTCCCCAAGCCGCTCACGCCGCTCAGCGACGGGCGCACGATCATGCAGCAGCAGTTCGACAACATCCACCACGCCTTCGGCACCAATATCCCGGTGAGCATCGTCGTCGGCTACAAGCTCGAGCACATCATCGAGGCCTTCCCCTCGGCGACGTTCGTCTACAACGAGCAGTACGACCAGACCAACACCTCCAAGAGCCTCCTCCGCGCGCTGCAGGCGAGCGGGCAGGGCGGCGTGCTCTGGATGAACGGCGACGTCGTCTTCGACCCGCGCATCCTCGACCGGGCGGCCGCGCTGATCGCGAAGGACGTCTCCTTCGTCACCGTCAACACCTCGAAGGTGTCGGACGAGGAGGTCAAGTACACGACGAGCGCCGAGGGCTTCATCCAGGAGCTCTCCAAGACGGTGCGCGGCGGCCTCGGCGAGGCGGTCGGGATCAACTACGTGTCCGCCTCCGACAAGGCCGCGCTGGTGCGCCAGCTCGCCCGGGTCGACGCCCAGGACTACTTCGAGCGTGGCATAGAGTTGGCGATCGAGCAGGACCGCCTGCTCGTCGAGCCGATGGACATCTCCGACCTCTACGCCGTCGAGGTGGACTTCGCCGAGGACCTCGAGCGCGCGAACCTCTTCGTCTGACGCTCCCGGCTCCTCCCCCGGCTCGAGCGGAGCCGACGGGAGGAGTCGCGCAGTGAGTACGGCCGACACCCTCGCGACCGAGACGGCCCTGCGCCACCGGCGCTCCCGGGCCTGGCGCTACCGCCACTCCCTCTGGCTGCTCACCAGGCGCGACCTCACCGTCCGGTACGCCACGAGCGCGCTCGGCTACGTCTGGTCGGTTCTCGACCCGCTCGTGATGTCGGGCATCTACTTCTTCGTCTTCACCGTCGTCTTCCAGCGGACCGTCGGCGAGGACCCGTACATCGTCTTCCTGCTCGCGGGCCTGCTGCCGTGGATGTGGTTCAACCAGGCGACGTCCGACGCGACCCGCGCGTTCCTCCGCGAGGCGAAGCTGGTGCGGTCGACGTCGATCCCGCGGACCATCTGGGTCGGGCGGATCGTGCTCTCGAAGGGCATCGAGTTCGTGGCGAGCCTGCCGGTGCTGGTGCTCTTCGCCGTGATCGCCGGCGCGCACCTGACCTGGGCGGCGCTGCTGTTCCCCGTGGCGATCCTGCTGCAGGCGGTGCTCACGCTCGGCGTGGGTCTGCTGGTGGCCCCGCTCGTGGTGTTCTTCCGCGATCTGGAGCGGGCCGTGAAGCTCGTGCTCCGGTTCCTCTTCTACGCGTCGCCGATCATCTACTCCACGGCCAACCTGCCGGAGCAGATCCGGCCGCTCGCGGCGCTCAACCCGCTCAGCGGGATCTTCGCCCTCTACCGCTCCGCGTTCTTCGAGAGCGAGCTCGACGTCCCGCTCATCCTCGCCTCCGCGGGCATCTCGGTGCTCGTGCTGGCGCTGGGCCTCGTCGTCTTCCGCCGCTCCGAGCGCGCGGTGCTGAAGGAGCTGTGATGGCCGACGCCCCGGTGGTCATCGAGTGCCGCGGCCTCGGGATCCGCTTCCGCCGCAACCGGCGGGGCCGCCGCTCCTTCAAGGACCTCTTCGCCGGCCGCTCCCGCCGCTCGCGGCCCGGCGAGTTCTGGGCGCTGCGCGGGCTCGACGTGCAGGTGCGGGCGGGCGAGGCGATCGGTGTCGTCGGCCGGAACGGTCAGGGGAAGTCGACGCTGCTCAAGCTCGTCGCCGGCGTGGTGCTGCCGGACGAGGGCGCGGTGGAGGTGCGCGGGGGCGTCGCTCCGCTCATCGAAATCACCGGCGGCTTCGTGGCCGACCTGAACGTCCGCGAGAACGTCTACCTGACCGCGGGTCTCCACGGGATGTCCAAGCGCGAGGTCGACGCGCGCTTCGACTCGATCATCGAGTTCGCCGAGATCGGCGACTTCCTCGACACCCCCTACAAGCACCTCTCGAGCGGGATGAAGGTGCGCATCGCCTTCTCCGTCGTGTCGCGGCTCGAGGAGCCGATCATCCTGGTGGACGAGGTGCTCGCGGTCGGCGACAGGGCGTTCCGCGAGAAGTGCTACGCGCGGATCGAGGAGCTGCTCGCCTCCGGCCGCACCCTCTTCTTCGTCTCGCACAACGAGCGCGACCTCCGCCGCTTCTGCACGCGCGGCCTCTACCTGGACAAGGGCCGCCTGGTGCTGGACGCGCCGATCGAGGAGGTGCTCGCGCGTTACGCTGAGGACTACGCGCCGACACCGCGGAGCAGCACGGCGCCGGCCGAGGGCCCGCCCGTCCAGGGCACCGTCTCCGACGACTGACCCCTCCCGCACGCGGCGCCCGAGGACGCAGGAGTGCACGACATGGCCCAGAAGGACCGCAAGCGCGAGCGCGCCGTGGAGAGGGCCGGCGAGGTGGAGCAGGCCGACGGCTCCGAGAACGCGCAGCTGGCGAAGCTGCTCGACCGGCTCCTCGCGGTGCAGCGCCCGGCCGTGCTGGCGAACATCCGCCTGCTGCGGCGCCGGCGTCCCGGGGCGACTCCGGAGCAGATCATCACGTCGCTCGAGCGGCAGTACCTCTCGAGCGTGGCCGCGGGAGGCGCGGCGATCGGGGCGACCGCCGTCGTCCCCGGCATCGGCACGGCCGCCTCGGTGGCTCTCTCCGGCGCGGGAGCCGCAGGGTTCCTGGAGGCGAGCGCGCTCTTCGCGCAGTCGGTGACGGAGGTGCACGGGATCCCGCTCGAGGACCCGGACCGCGCGCGGGCCCTCGTGCTCACGCTGATGATGGGCTCCTCCGGCAGCGAGATGGTGCGCCAGGTGGCCGGGCAGGCCGTCGGCGGGGGCAGCGGCCTCAACCAGTACTGGGGCTCGGTGGTCACGAAGGGCCTGCCGTCCTTCCTCGTGGGCGAGCTGGCGGACCGCGCGAAGAAGTCCTTCGCCAAGCACTTCATCGCCCAGCAGGGCGCGGGCCTGGTCGGCCGGGCGATGCCGTTCGGGATCGGAGCGGCACTGGGCGGCGTCGGCAACGCGATGCTCGGCCGCAAGGTGATCCACAGCGCGCGCGATGCGTTCGGGCCGGCACCGCAGGCGTTCGGCAACACCCTCGTGCTCGAGCCGACCCGCGCCGAGCGGAAGGCGCTGGCCGCCGCGCCGGCCGAGCCGCTGGCGCTGTTCGTCCGCGACTACGGCGGAACGGGCGAGCGCACGGCGCTCCTCCTCCACGGCCTCGGCTCCGACTCACGGATCTGGTACGCCCTGGTCCCGACGCTGCACGAGCACGGCTACCGCGTGGTGGCCCCCGATCTCGCCGGTCACGGCGGCTCGCCGGCATCGCCCGTGTACTCGCCGGAGCGCTGGGCGTCGGACGTCCGCGCCTCGGTGCTGCAGACCCCCGACCTCGTCATCGGCCACGGCCTCGGCGCCGTCGTCGCCGCCCGGCTCGCCCCCGAGTACGGCGCCGACCGGCTCGTCCTGCTCGACCCCGCGTTCTCGGACGCCCGCGGACTGGCGGGCGCGCTCCACCGCGGCGGCTCGGTCGCGCACGTCGAGAAGGGCGACGCCGACTCCCTCCGCCACCGCCACCCGATCTGGACGGACGAGCAGATCGAGCTCGACGTGTCGGCCCACGCGCTCTGGGAGCAGGACTCCGCCGTCGGGCTGACGGCACGGGGTGCGGCCGAGGCCCCCGAGACGTTCCCCGTGGCGACGCTCGCCGTGATGCCGGAGGACCCGCTGGGCCACGGCTCGCTGAGCGGCGTCCTCGCCGGCCGCGGCGTCGAGGTGCGGACCGTGCCGGGGGGCGGGGCCTCGATCCTCCGTGAGGACCGCGCGGCGCTGATCGCGGCGCTGGAGGACCGGCTCTAGCTCAGACCATCCTGCTCGGCGCGGGCCGCGCGCTGTGGTCCGGAGCCGTCGGAGGCGTTCGGTCAGCGTTCCCGAGGCCGGCGCCCGGGCCCGACGAGCGGCATCCCGAGCACGGTGCGGAGGAGTCCGCCGCCGTCGCGGTCCTCGGCGATCACACGGAGGCCGGTCTTCTCGGCGACGCGCCTCGAGGCGGCGTTGGCCGGGTGCACGAGCGCCACGAGTCGTCCCGCGAGGCGGTGGGCGAGCGCGAGGTCGCGGCAGGCCGCAGCCGCCTCGGTGGCATAGCCGCGGCCGTGCAGCCCGGCCCGCACGTGGTAGCCGACCTCGAGCTCGATCCCGCCGTCGACGCGCTGCCAGGTCAACCCGCAGTCGCCGACGAACTCGCCGTCGAGGGTCTCGACGATCCACAGCCCGAAGCCGTGCTCGCGGTAGTTCCGCCGGTTCCACTCGATCCAGGCGGCCGCCTGCTCGCGGTCCTTCGGCGCGGGGTAGTACCGCATCACGACCGGGTCGCCGAGAAGATCCGCCATCTCGGGAAGGTCCTCGGCGGTCATCTCGCGGAAGCGCAGCCGGGCGGTGGGGGCGGGGATCATCGGGTCAGGCTACTCGGCCGGCGACTGCGGAGCCGGCGACCGGGACCGTCGTCGAGCGCTCGATCGATCCGGCCGCCGCCCCCGGCCCTACTTCTCCGCCTTGGCGGCGGCCTTCGCGGCCTGCTTGGTGGCGCGGACCTTCGTCAGCGACTCCGGAGAGACGATGTCGGCGACCGAGCGGAAGGCGCCCTCCTCTCCGTAGGCGCCCGCGGCCGCGCGCCAGCCCTCCCCCGAGAATCCGCGCTGCTTGCCGAGCAGGGCGAGGAAGATCCGCGCCTTCTGCTCGCCGAAACCGGGCAGCGCCTTCAGACGCGCGAGGACCGTGCGGCCGTCGGGCTCGTCCCGCGTCCAGACGGCCGCGGCGTCGCCGTCCCAGTCGTCGACCAGAGCGCGGCAGAGGACCTGCACGCGCCCCGCCATGTTCGCCGGGTAGCGGTGGATCGCGGGCGGAGTCCGGCAGAGCTCAGAGAACGCGTCCTCGTCGAAGCCCGCGATCGACGCGGCGTCGAACGAGGCGCCCTCCGCCTCGAGGCGCTCCTCGATCTTGCGGGGCCCGGAGAAGGCCGTCTCCATCGCGACCTGCTGGTCGAGGAGCATCCCGATCAGCAGGGCCAGCGGGTCGCGGCTGAGCAGCGCGTCGGCGTCGGGATCGTCGGTGATGTGCAGGGCGGAGTCGCGGGTCATCCTCCAGGGATACCACGGACGGCCCCTGCGGCGAGCGCGCGGACGGTCCGGTCGACGAGGTCCAGCGCCGCAGCGAGCTCGAGGTCGCCGACATGGCCGTAGCCGAGGACCAGCGCCTCGGTCGCAGCCCATCCCGACAGGGCGTACTCGTGCAGAGTGGCGACGAGCAGTCCCTCCCGGAGCAGCGCGGCCGCGACGGCGTGCGCGTCCAGAGGCGCGGGCAGGGAGAGGACGACGTGCAGACCCCCGTCGAGTCCGCTCGCGCGCCCCCAGGGCACCGCCTCCGCGAATGCGTGGACCAGCTCACGGCGGTGGGCGTAGCGCCGTCTCGAGCGCGTGAGATGCCTCCGGAACGCCCCGCTCGCCATGAACTGCGCGAGCGCCGCCTGCGTCGGACCCGAGGCGGAGGCGTCCTTCTCGTCGTCGAGGCCGGCCAGCGCCCCGCGGAGCCAGGACGCCGGCGGAACGGCCAGGTAGGCGATGCGGAGCCACGGCGAGACGGTCTTCGAGAACGACCCGACATGGGCGACTCCGCCGCCGGAGTCGAGCGAGGCGAGCGCGGGCAGCGGGGCGCCGACGTAGCGGAACTCGCTGTCGTAGTCGTCCTCCACCACGAGCAGAGGGCCGGCCGACGCGCGGCGCACCAGCTCCAGGCGCTCGGCGAGGGCGAGCCTGCCGCCGGTCGGGTACTGGTGCGACGGAGTCACGACGACCACGTCCGCGCCGGAGCTCGCGAGAGCGTCGAGGTCGATGCCGTCGCCGCGCACCGGGACGCCGACGACCTCGTGCCCGTCGGCGCGCAGGCGGCGCCGGACGGCCGGGTAGCCGGGGTCCTCGACGGCGACGCGCACCTCGCGTCCGAGCGAGGCCGAGGCGGCGCGGACCAGGAGCGCGACGGCGCCCGCGGTACCGCTGGTCACCACCACGTCCGACGCCTGCACGTCGACTCCGCGGGACCGGCGCAGCTGCTCGGCGATCTGCTCCCGCAGGGCCGGGTCCCCGGAACCCCGAGGAGGCGCCGAGGGCGGCGAGGCGAGCGCCAGGCGCCAGGCGCCCCGCCACTCCGGGGTGTCGAGGGCGCGGGTGTCCGGCCGGCCCGGCCTCAGGTCCACCGCGGCGGGCGGGACGACGGTCTCCCGGGACTCCGGCCGCGGCTCCTGCGGCGCCGGCGCCAGCAGTCCGTCGGAGGCGACAGTCACCGCTGCGCGCGGGTGGGCGACGAGGTAGCCCTCCCCCACCAGCTGATCCACCGCGGCGACGACGGAGCCCCGCGAGACGCCGAGCCGCTCGGCGAGCACGCGGCTCGACGGGATCGGATCGCCCGCCCGGTAGCGCCCGTCCAGCACCGCCTGGCGCAGCGCCTCGGCGAGCCCGGCGCGGACCGAGCCGCGCGGCGACGGCCCGAGAAGGAGCGGGATCTCCAGATCGCCCGACGCCATCGACCGCTCCGCTCTGGACCACTCCGATCGCGGCCCAGTGGCATCCTGGCAGATCCAGTCGGCGCGGGACGATTCCGACATGGACAGCCTCCCCGTCACCGACCGCACCCGCGTCTCCCGTCTCCGCGACCGCCAGCGCACCGATCCCGCCGAGCTGCACGCCCTGCTCGACGAGTCGCTGATCGCTCACGTCGCCGTCGTGCGGGACGGCGCCGCGATCGTGCTGCCGATCCTCTTCGCCCGCGACGGCGACTCCCTCCTGCTGCACGGGTCGAGCGGGGGAGGACTGCTGCGGGAGGCGGCGCGGCACTCGCTCCTCACCGCCTCGGTCACGCTGGTCGACGGACTGGTCGTCGCCCGCTCCACCTTCGACAGCTCGATGAACTACCGCTCGGCGATGGTGATCGGCCGGGCCGAGGCGCTGGAGGGCGAGGAGAAGGCGCGGGCCCTCGATCTGCTGGTGGCACGCCTCCTCCCGGGGCGCGACGAGGAGGTGCGAGCGAGCACCGCCCGCGAGATCGCGGCCACGCTGGTGCTGCGCCTCCCCCTGGCCGAGGCGAGCCTGAAGGTGCGCGCGCACGGAGCCGGCGACGAGCCGGAGGCCGGGGTCTGGGCGGGCGTCGTGCCGCTGGTCACCCGCACGCTCGCGCCGGTGCCGGCGGAGGAGGGCGTCGCGGTCCCGGAGTCGGTCCGCCGCTTCAGCGCTGCGGTCGACGGCGCGGTGCCGCCCTGGCGCTGAGCGGACCGGCCGTCGCGGTGCGGTCCGCTACTTGGTGTCCTGACGGGGGAAGACGACCTTCTGCACGACGATGATCACCGAGGCCGCGACCGGGATCGCGACCAGGGCGCCGAGCACGCCCGCGATGGTGCCGCCCGCCACCGCCGCGATCACGACGACCGCACCGGGGACCGAGACGGCCTTGTTCATGATGCGGGGGCTGAGGAGGTACGCCTCGACCTGCATGTAGACGAGGTAGTAGATCGCGGCGACCAGCGCGGTCAGCGGCGAGGCCAGGAGGCAGGCGAGCGAGATGATCACGGCGCCCGAGAGCGTGCCGACCAGCGGGATCAGGGAGCCGAGGAACGCGACGCAGGCCAGCAGCGCCGGCACCGGGGCGCCGATCGAGAGCAGCAGGACGAACGTGAGCACGCCGTTCACGCCGGCGAGTGAGACCTGGCCGACCACGTAGCGGCCCACGGCGCCGGTGATCTCGTCGCCGACCTCGTGCGCCTTCGCGCGGTGCGAGGCGGGGGCGAAGCGGTAGGCGACGGCCTTCATCGAGCGCAGCGACGCGAGGAAGTACAGCGTCAGGATCAGCACGATGACGGCGCCGGTCACGCCGCTGGCGATCCCTGTCCCGACCGCGATCAGTCCGCCGCCGAGCGAGAGCAGGTTGTTGGGGTTGCCGATGAAGCTCTGGACGCTCTCGATCAGCTCGTCGATGTCGATCACGCCGCGCAGCTGCTGCTCGAGGTCGAGCACCCACTGCTGCGAGGCGATGTCGGTGACGATCTGCGGGGCGCTCGTGACGAACATCGTCAGCTGCTCGACCAGGATCGGGATGATGTAGACCAGCAGGCCGGCGAAGATCAGCACCACCGCGGCGAAGACCGCTGTGATCGCGAGCGGCCTCGGCAGGCGCTTGCTCTCGAGCCAGGAGACCAGCGGATCGAGGCCGAGCGCGAAGAACAGCGCCACGAAGATGTAGGTCAGCACCGTGCCCAGCTGCACGACGAGGCCGCCCAGGACGAGCGCCACCAGCACGCCGAGCGCGCCGAACAGGCCGATGCGGAAGGAGCGGATCGTGAAGACCGGCTTCTCCGGGTCGGCGGAGACCACGATGTCCGGCTCGACCGCGGGCTGGGCGGATGCCGACCGGCGCCGGCGGGAGCGGGCGAAGGCGCGCGGGGTCATCATGGGACGAGCGTAGCGGGGCATCGGGAGGCCGCCCGGCGACCGGCCCACCCTTGACGCGGCCGTTCGAGCGGTGCTCCCGCCCGCTCAGCCCTCCGGATCGTGGTCGTCGACCGCGCCGTCGCCCCGGTGCAGAGCGGCGTGCCGCTCCCACTCGGTGAGCAGGTGCTCGATCGCCTCGTGGAAGCGCCGCGTGGCCGCTCCGGGCGACGTGTCGCCGAAGTAGCGGTGCACCCAGCGCTCCAGCCGCTCGACCGCCTCCGGATCGTGCTCGGCGCTGTCGATCCGCGCGATGATCGCGGAGGCGTCCTCGGCGTGCAGCCACTCCGCGTCGCCGAGGTAGCCGCTCTCGTCGACCTCGGCCTCGGCGCTGACGGGCCGGGTGACCAGCAGCGGGCGCCCCGTGGCCAGCCGGTCGTAGACCATCGCCGACACGTCGAGGATCGCGAGGTCGGCGGCGGCGAGCTGCCAGCCGAGCTCGGCACCGGTGTCGTGCACGTGACCGGCGCGCGGATCGGCCGCGTTGGCGGCGGCGATCATCGCGACGATCGCCCGGTCGGCCGCGGCGTAGTCGGAGTCGACCGCGCCGCTGCGGGGATGCGGGCGGTAGACGAGCCGGAACCGCGGGTCGGCCAGGAGCCCGCGCACGAGGGCCGTGCCGTGGCTCCGGATCGAGCCGTAGCCCGCGGCGGGGCGGTCGCCCTCCCAGGTCGGCGCATAGAGCACCACGCGGCGCTCGTCGGGCGTGAACGGCACGGCGCCGGCGAAGTGGTCCGCCTGAGGACGGCCGATGGCGAGGGCGCGCCTGTCGAAGTCGTAGTCCCAGAGCACGCGGCGCAGCCGGGCGAGGGCGGCGTCCCCGGCGATCATGCTGTAGTCGTACGCCTTGAACTGGTTCGTCGTCATGTACATCTTGTCGCTCTCGCCGTGGTTGACGAAGACGTGCCAGCGGCGCCCGTAGCGCATCATCTGGAAGTTGCGGGCGTTCTGGTTGACGTAGAGCACGATCCGCAGCGGCTGGCTCGCGATGGTGCCCTCGAGGTCGGAGACGGAGCGGACGTAGGCGACCGGGACCGGGCTCTCGCGCAGCAGCACCTCCGCGGCGCCGGCGTTGCGGCTGAGCAGCACGACCGGGTGCGTCTCCGCCAGCTCGGCCAGCGGCCGGTACCACTGCCGCAGCTGGTACAGGTTGATGTCGCCATCGGCGAAGTAGACGCCGATCTCGAACCGGCCCTCGGGCAGCGGCCCGCGCTCCGCGAGCAGCCGGGTCACCGCGTGGCGGGCCCGGCGAGCCGCGAGCAGCTCGCCGCCCACCTTGCGCGCGAGTCGCGCGTCGGTGCGGAGGCGGGCGATCAGGGCACGGGGAGCGGGAGTCATCCGCCCCAGGGTACCGGCGACGGCCCCCGCGCCGGGGGCGTCGCGCGGGCCGATCAGGCCGGGGTCACCCTCAGCCAGACGAACTGCAGCGGAGCGAGACGGAAGCCCTCGCGCAGGTCGACCGCGATCTCGGTGACCAGGTCGACCGCCTCCGCGGCGAACCCGCCGAACCGCTCGGCCGCGACCTCCTGGACCTCGTCCGACACGTTCGCGAGCACGAGCACCGACTCCGCGTCGCCGGGGCGCTGGTAGCCGAGCACGTGGTCGTTGACCGGGTCGAAGACGCTCAGCTCGGTGCCCGCGAACATCGGCACGGCCTTGCGCACGGCGATGAGGTGCAGCAGCCCGCCGAAGACCTCGCTCGCGGCAGTCCCCGGGACCTCGCGCTCGTCGTAGCGCTCCGCGGGGCGGCGGGGCCGGTTCACCCAGCGCGAGTCGCCGGCCGTCGTCGGGTCGTCGAGGTAGCCGTGGTCGTTGAGCTGGCCGACCTCGTCGCCGAGGTAGAGCAGCGGCAGCCCGCCGGTGCTCAGGGCGATCGAGTGCGCGAGCAGCACGCGGTCGATCCCGTAGGCGTCGCCCGCCTCCACTCCGGCGAGGGACGCGGTGGTGCCCGAGACGCGGCGGTCGCCGGTGCGCGGGTTCTCCTGGAACGGCACTCCGCGGGCGAACGTGCCGTCGAACCGGTCGGTGTAGAAGTCGTTGAGGAAGCGGCGGTGGCCGGCCGCGTCGATCCCGAGCTCGGCGGCGTCCTCGTCGGCGAAGGTCCAGCCGATGTCGTCGTGCCCGCGCACGTAGTTGACCCAGGCCGTGCCCTCGGGGAGGGCGTGCCGGCGCTCGAGGGCCTGCGAGAGGAGACGGACGTCGCGGGTGGCGAGCGCCTCCCAGGTGAGCGCCATCTGCAGCGGGTTGTACGAGAGCTGGCACTCCTCGACGTCGATGTACTCGATCACCTCGTCGGGGTGCACGATCGCCTCGGACTTGAACAGCAGCGCCGGAGCGGCCAGGCGGCAGACCTCGTTGAACGCGCGCAGCAGCAGGTGCGCCTGCGGCTGCGACTCGCAGGTGGTGCCGAGCTCCTTCCAGATGAACGCGACCGCGTCCATCCGCAGGGCGTCGACGCCCTGATTGGCGAGGAAGAGCATCTCTCCCGCCATCGCCCGGAACACCTCGGGGTTGGAGTAGTTGAGGTCCCACTGGTAGCGGTGGAACGTGGCCCAGACCCAGCGGCCGTCCTCCAGCTGCACGAAGGAGCCGGGATGGTCGTCCGGGAAGATCTCGCGCGTCGTGCGCTCGAAGGCGTCGGGCTGCTCCCGGTCCGGGTAGATCCAGTAGTAGTCCTCGAAGCGCTGCTCGCCGGCCAGTGCGCGCTGCGCCCACTCGTGCTCGTTCGAGGTGTGGTTGAAGACGAAGTCGACCACGAGTGCGATGCCCTGCTCGCGCAGCTCGGAGGCCAGCCCGCGGAGCTGCTCCATGTCGCCGAGGTCCGGCCGCACGCGCCGGTAGCTCGAGACCGCGTAGCCCCCGTCCGACTCGCCCTCGGGCGCATCGAAGAGCGGCATCAGGTGCAGGTAGTTCAGGCCGATCTCGCGGAGGTACGGGATCTCGGCGCGCAGCCCCTCGAGGTCGCCCGCGTAGCGGTCGACGTAGCAGACCCCGCCCAGAGCCTTGTTCGAGAGGAACCAGGTCGGGTGCTGCTCGCGGGCGCGGTCGAGCGCGCGGAGCTCCTCGGGCCGCTCCTCCCAGGAGGCGGCGGCGAGCTCGACGATCGCGACCAGCTGGTCCTCGAGGTCGTCGCGGCCGGCGTACACCGTGGCGAGCAGATCGACCAGGCGCGGGAGGTGCTCGTCGAGGCGGCCGGAGAACTCGTCGTCGACGGCGCCGAGGCGCTCGCGGACCGCCGTCAGGAGGTCCGGTCCGGCAGGGGTCGCCTCCGCCTCGGCGCGCTCGGGCGGGGAGAGCTGGGTCGAATCGAACACCGTCGTCCTTTCGGGGGCCCCGGCGGGGGCGGATTCCCCGATGCTAGACGATCGGCGGACGCCCGGCGAACGCCATCCGGAGCACCGTGCGGGCCGAGAGGACGCGCCGGCCGGCCGGATCCGAGCGCCATCCCTCCCGCCAGCCGGCGAACCAGGCGCGCAGGGCGGCCGGGTCGCGACGCCAGCGGAGGCACTGGATCGCGGTCCAGGACCCCACGTAGACGAGCGCCAGAGGTGCGGCGAGGTTGCGGCGGGCGAGCCAGACGCGGTTGCGCGCGTTCAGCCGGTAGTAGTCGGCGTGCCGGGTCGGCTGGATGACCGGGTGCTGGGCGACGAGCTCTCCCGCGTACCAGGCGGTGCGACCCGTGTCCCAGACCCGCCAGGCCAGCTCGATGCCCTCGTGGGCGTAGAAGAACGGACCCGCCCAGCCGCCCGTCCGGGCGAACACGTCGCGCCGCAGCACGACCGCTCCCTCCCAGACCGAGAAGACGGGGCCGGAGCGGCGGGGGTCGCCCTTGAGGATCCGCGGGATCCAGCGCCGCGGGCTCGGCGTGCCGTCCGTGCTGTCGACGCGGGGCTGCACCAGGCCGATGCGGCGGTTCGAGGCGAGCAGCGCGATCGCGTCGACGAGGAAGCGGGGAGACGGGATCCGGGCGTCGTCGTCGAGGAAGAAGAGGTACTCCCCCGCGACGGCGTCGACTCCGGCGTTCCGGCCCGCGGGGATGCCGAGGTTCTCGGGCAGCGCCAGGGCGCGCACTCCCTCGGGCAGGCCGTCGGGCTCCCAGCCGTTGCCGACGCAGACGACGTCCAGCTCGACGCCCTCCTGCGCGAGGACGCCGGCCAGCCCCGCGGCGAGGTCGTCGGGCCGGGTCCCCTGCGTCAGGACGACGACGCCGACCCGCGGCTCAGGAGCGGACACGCTTGGACGCCATGATCGCGACGAAGTGGCCGACCAGGGCGAGGAGGGCGAGCGGCAGCAGCGCCCCGACGAGGACCCGGTCGGCCGTGCCCGCTCCGACGACGAGGCCCACGAGGGCGGTCGCGAAGGCCAGCATCGTCAGCTCGACGGAGTGGTAGAGGCGGTGGAAGGGCAGGAAGCGGGCCGCGCGGCGAAGCCCCGCCAGCCCGGACGAGGACGGCACCGCCTCGCCCTTCGTGTCGGCCAGCTTCGTGAGACCGGCGTTCGCGCGCGCCACGTGCACCATGTCGTTGAGCGCCTTGTTGAGGACGATCACCAGGGCCAGGGCGAAGCCGATCGTGGTCCAGAGGAAGTCCGCCGGCGCCTCGAACGGGACGCCCGCCGCTCGCAGCCCGAGCGCGATCGGGATCAGCGCCTCGGTCGTGTAGTGCCCGACCTTGTCGAGGAACACGCCCGCGGGCGAGGACGTGCGGCGCCAGCGCGCGACCTCGCCGTCGCAGCAGTCCACCAGCATCTGCAGCTGGCCGAGGAGCAGCGCCAGCGCCGCTCCGGCGATCCCCGGGATCAGGAGGGCTGCCGCCGCGCTCCAGCCGACCAGGATCATCAGCCCGGTGACGCCGTTCGCCGAGATCGAGGTCTTCAGCAGCAGCCAGGTCAGGTAGGGCGAGAAGCGGCGCAGGTAGAGCGACGCCGTCCAGTGCTCGGCGTTGCGGCGCCCGCGCACCTCCGGGGGCTGCGCGACGGCGCGCAGCTCGGCGATGGAGCGGGGTCTCGTCGTCGTGGTCATGCGCCCCTCGGCGAGTCGGACCGCGGCTGGTGGCGGTGGGCGGAGATGTTGCTGGTCAGCCCGGCGAAGCCGAGCACGAAGCCGGTCCCCCAGGCCACGTGGACCGCCGGGATGACCACGGCGAACCACAGCATCGCACGCGCGCCGTCCGGCCGCGCGACCACGAGAGTGGCCGCCGCCACCAGGAGGAGGTAGGCGGCGGGCACCGCGAACCCGAGCAGGAGCCAGGGCGCGGCTCCGGCGAGCGCCTGGACGACTCCCGCCAGCCCGACGAGCAGCCCGATGGCGAGCATGGCGACGAGCACGGGCGGAGCGAAGTAGCGCAGCGACCGCGAGGCCGGGAACATCCGGGTGAGCTCGCCGCGCCACATCCCGGTCGAGAGGAACTGCCGGAGCAGCGCGCGCATCGAGGGCCGCGGCCGGTAGGTGACGGTGAGGCGCGGAGTGAACCAGACGACCTCGCCGCGCTCGCGCAGCCGCCGGTTCAGCTCCCAGTCCTGCCCGCGCTTGAAGCGCTCGTCGAACAGGCCGGCGCGCTCGAGGGCGGAGCGGCGGAAGACGCCGAGGTACACCGTGTCGGCCGGGCCCTCCTCGCCTCCCACGTGGTGGGGCGTGCCGCCCAGGCCGATGCGGGAGCCGTACGCCCGGGCGACCGCGCGCTGGAACGGGGTGAGGCCCTCCGCCGCCATCACTCCGCCGACGTTCGCCGCTCCGGAGCGCTGCAGCGCCTCGACCGCCGTGCGCGCGTACTCGGGCGGCAGGACGGAGTGCGCGTCGACCCGGACGACGACCGGGTGGCGCGAGGCGCGGATCGCGGCGTTGAGGCCCGCAGGAGTGGAGCCGACCTCGTTCGGCACGACCCGGATCCGCGGATCGGCCGCGCTCAGCTCGGCGACGAGCTCCTCCGTGCCGTCGATGCTCGGGGCGACGGCGAGGACGACGTCGAAGGGGCCGGTGTAGTCCTGGTGCAGCAGCGAGTCGACCGCGGCGCGCACGTGGGCGACCTCGTTGAGGACGGGCATGACGTAGGAGACGCCGGGCAGGTCGGAGAGGTCGTCTTCCGGGATCTCGTGCTGCATGGGTCCAGTTCGTGCGGGAGGAGCGCGGGCGCAGGGATCCACCACCCTACCAGCGGGGAGCGCCGCGCCCCGGGCCGGGCCCGGACGCGGAACAGCCCCCCGGGGACGGATCCTCGAGGGGCTCTACGCGGCGGCGGAGCACAGCCCCCCGGGGACGGATCCTCGAGGGGCTGTGCGCGGCGGCGGAGGGTCAGCCGGCGGCCATCTGGCCGAGCGTCGCCTTCGCCTGGTAGCTCTGGCCGTTGCGGACGTAGGTCAGCTCGACCGCGGCGTTCGCGGCCTGCGCGCGGACCTGCGCGGTGAGGTCGGACGCGCTCGTGATCGGAGTGCTGTCGATCGCGGTGATGATGTCGCCCTTGGCGAGACCGGCCGCCTGCGCGGCACCGCCTCCGGAGACCTCCTCGATGCGGGCGCCGAGGACGTCCGCGGTCGAGTCGGAGACGCTCGCGCCGAGCAGGCCGTGCGAGGCGGAGCCGTTCGCGATGATCTCCTTCGCGATGCGCTCGGCGATCGCGCTGGGGATCGCGAATCCGACTCCGATGTTGCCGGACTGGCCGCTCGAGGAGGACTGGCCGGCGCTCGCGATCGCGACGTTCACGCCGATCAGCTCGCCGTCGCTGTCGAGCAGCGCGCCGCCGGAGTTGCCCGGGTTGATCGCCGCGTCGGTCTGGATGACGGGCAGCGAGATGGTGCTCTTCGCCTGGGTCGGCGCCTGCTGGCCCGGGATGTCGAAGTTGAACGGGCTCTCGGTGCCGCCGCTCGAGCTGTCGCCCGAGTCGTCCGGAGCCGCCGAGGAGGCGACCTGGATGCTGCGGTTGAGCGCGCTGACGATGCCGTCGGTCACGGTGCCGGAGAGGCCGAGCGGGGCGCCGATGGCGACCGCCGTGTCGCCGACGTTGATCTTGGTGGAGTCCGCGAACGTCATCGGGCTGAGGTCGGTCGCGCCGGTCAGCTTGATGACGGCGAGGTCGAGGGTCGGGTCGGTGCCGACGACGGTCGCGTCGAAGATCCGGCCGTCGCTGGTCGTGACCGAGACGGCGCCGTTCGCGATCTCGCCGTCGAGGGTGACCACGTGGGTGTTGGTCAGGACGTAGCCGTCCTTCGAGAGCACGATGCCGGAGCCGGTGCCGGCGGACGAGCTGCCGCTCACCGCGATGGTGACGACGCTCGGAGTGGCCTTGGCGGCGACCGCGGTGGCGGTCGTCGCGTCCTCGGCGTTGTTGACCGTGATCGTCTGCGAGCCGCCGGCGGAGACCACGCGGGTCCCGCCGCCGTTGGAGGCGGACCAGAGGCCGAACACGCCGGCTCCCGCGACTCCGCCCACGACCGCGCCGATGGCGAGCGCCGCGACGACGCCCACTCCGGCTCGGCGCTTCGTGGCGGTGGGGGCGGGGGTGTACTCGGCGCCCGGGCCGAAGGGGCTCGAGGAGGGCGGCTCCTCGGAGCCGTGCAGGGTGTTCGCGGCGGGCGGCGCGTACTGCCCGTAGCGGGCGGGCTGGGAGACGGGCTGCGCCTCGTTGCCGGCCGTCGCGTTCGGCGTGTACGGCGGCTGGGGGGCCGAGGAGGAGGGGTAGGGGACGGTCGGGTTCTCGCTCTCGCGGTGCGCTCCGCCCCGGTGGATCGGCTCGGTGGGCCCGGTGGTCGAGGACGACGCTCCGGAGCTCTCGCCGGGGGTGCGCTCGGTCGCCTCTCGGGCGCCGGACTCCGTCGGCGTGGTGGGTTCCTCCGGCTGACGAGGACCCTCGTGACTCTCGGTCATGGGTGCTGCTCCTTCCAAGCGGGGATAGCTTGGCGATCGTACCTGGGGGTTTCTTATGACGGGCCTGCGAGCGGGAAATGAAACCGGCCGGACTGCTCGAGCGGGCACACTGGGCACGTGAGCATTCCCGGATCCTGGTCCCGCGCCGCGGCGGGCGCCGGCCTCCTCGGCCCCGGTGGCGAGGTCGCCGCCACCGTCTTCAGCGAGATGAGCGCGCTCGCCCTGCGCACCGGAGCGGTGAACCTCGGCCAGGGCTTCCCGGACGAGGACGGCCCGCGCGAGATCCTCGACGCCGCGCGCGACGCCATCGCGTCCGGGCTCAACCAGTACCCGCCGGGTCCCGGCTTCCCCGTCCTGCGCGAGGCGATCGCCGCGCACCGGCTGCGCTTCTCCGGGATCTCCCTCGACCCCGACGGCGAGGTCCTCGTCACCACGGGCGCCACCGAGGCCCTGGCCGCGGCTCTGCTGGCCCTGCTCGAGCCGGGCGACGAGGTCGTCACCTTCACTCCCCACTACGACGCCTACGGAGCCCTGATCGCCCTCGCCGGAGGGGTGCATCGCACCGTGCTCCTGCGCGGCCCCTCCTTCACGGTCGACCACGACGAGCTGACCGCCGCAGTGAGCGACCGCACGCGCGTCATCCTGGTGAACGACCCGCACAACCCGACCGGTGCCGTCCTCCCGGCCGAGACCCGCCAGTTGATCGTGCGGCTCGCCGAGCGGCACGACGCCGTGATCCTGACGGACGAGGTCTACGAGCACCTGCGCTTCGACACCCCGCACGTCCCGCTGGCCTCCCTTCCCGGAGCCTTCGAGCGGACGCTGTCCGTCTCCTCGGCGGGCAAGACCTTCAGCACCACGGGCTGGAAGATCGGCTGGGTGACGGGCCCGCGCGAGCTGATCACGGCCGTCCTCGCCGTGAAGCAGTTCCTCACCTACGTCAGCGGCTCGCCGTTCCAGGGGGCCGTCGCCCTCGGGCTCGGGCTCCCGGACGCCTTCTTCACCGGCGCGGCGCAGACTCTTGCGGCCAAGAAGGACCTGCTGTCGGCGGGCCTGGCTGCTGCGGGCTTCGGCGTCGCGCCCTCCTCGGGCGGCTACTTCGTCGTCGCGGACGCCGCACCGCTCGGCTACGACGACGGGGTCGCGCTCTGCCGGGCGCTCCCGGATCTCGCGGGAGTGGTGGCGGTGCCCGTGTCGGCGTTCTGCCGCCCCGAGGACGCCGCTCCCTACCGCTCGCTCGTCCGCTTCGCCTTCTGCAAGCGGTTCGAGGTGCTGGAGTCCGCGGTCGCGGGCCTCGCCCGCATGGCGCGCTGAGGAGCCGGCCTCAGCGGATTCGGTCGGATGCCCGGCGCCGTCGGGCCGGGGGCGGCGGTCAGAGCGGCAGCACCCGGAAGCGCCGCAGCGCCAGAGCGGGGTTCTTCGCGCGCGCCGCGTCGATCCGCTCGCGCGAGACCCAGGCGACGGCGACATCCTCGACCTCGCCGAGGGTGACGGTCTCGACGCCCATCGGATCGACGATCATGCTCGTGCCGACCCCGATCGGCGGGGTCTGGTCGGCTGCGACGAGGTACACCGTGTTCTCGAGCGCGCGGGCGGTGACCAGCGTCCGCCAGTGCGGCTCCTTGAGCGGGCCGCGCACCCACTCGGCCGGTGCCGCGATGACGTCGACCCCGGCGTCGACCAGCCAGCGGCTGACCTCCGGGAAGCGCAGGTCGTAGCAGGTCTGCAGCCCGACGACGAGGCCGCCGACCTCGAACGTCTCGGGTGCGGCGATCTCCCCCGCGGCGACCCACTCCGACTCGGTCTGGCCGAAGGCGTCGTACAGGTGCAGCTTGCGGTAGCGGGCCACGAGCGCGCCCTCGGGGTCGAGCGCGACGAGCGTGTTCGCGATGCGGCGCCCGTCCACCGCCTCGACCATGCCCGCCACGAGGTGGATCCGGAGCTCGCGCGCGAGGGCCGCGAGAGCCGTGACGAACGGGCCGCCGAGCGCCTCGCCCGCCGCGACCAGCTCGGGCCCGAGCGGATCGGTGAAGGCGGAGCTGTACTCCGGCAGCACCACCATGCTCGCGCCGCGCTCGGCGGCGATCCGGGCCAGGCGCCCGATCGTCGCGATGTTCGCCTCCCGGTCCGTCGAGGGGGCGAACTGCGCCACGGCCATGCCGACGGCGCCGGTCATCAGCTCGGCGGGTAGAGGAAAAGGGCGACCTGGGAGGCCGGGATGGTGCGCTTGTGGTACGCGTGGTCGTTGCCCCAGTTGTACTCCTCGAGCGAGACCGTGCCGTCGGAGTTGACGGCCTGCACGTAGGCGACGTGGTTGCCGGTGAACCAGGCGACCGCGCCGGGGACGGGCGTGCTGCTGGTCACCCAGCCGTGTGAGGCCCACTGGCCGGCCCACGCGTAGGCGCTGCCTCCGCCCGGGGTCATGTTGCCCCAGGTCCACTTGAAGGGTGCGCTCGTCGAGCCCTGGTCGCGGTTGATCCGCCAGGCGACGAAGTCGACGCACTCGCGGTAGTAGTACCGCAGCGGCGAGAGGCCGCCGCCCTGGTCGTCGGTGAGCTGGTCGCGCCAGGGGTAGTCGTCGCCCTCCTCGCGGGGCGTGACCGAGGTGCTGGTGCCGCCGCTGCCCGCGGCCGCGCCGTCCGCGCCGGTCGTGCCTGCCGCGGCCTGCGCCTCCTGGGCGAGGCGGGCGGTCTCGGCGTCGCGGGCGGCCTGCTCGGCGGCGGCGAGCGCGCGCGCCTGGGCGGCCGCCTCGTCGAGCTGGGCCTGGGTCGGTGCGGTGAAGGAGTCGCGGATGACCTGCTCCTGGACAGCGGTCGGCGCGACGGTGAGCTTCTGGTTGCCGAGCGCCTGCACGCGGGCGGCGGCCTCGACGGCGGCCTGCGAATCGGGTGCCGGGTCGAAGGAGTAGGCGGGGAGCGCGGAGACCGCCACGAGGCCCGCGATGGCGGCGAGGGCGACCGTGCTGACGGTCGCGCGGAAGACACGGCCCCGGCGGCGCCGCACGGGGCGGACGGGCGTGAGGACCGGAGTGGCGACGCGTGCCGCGGGCAGCGCGTGCGGCGCCTGCCGCAGGCTCCGCCGGGTCGGGCGGCCGCCGAGCCCCTCGTTCGAGCCGTCGTCTCGGCGTTCGTCCCTCACAGCAGCACCCCTCGCATCGGGGTCGAGCCTAACGTGCGGGCCGGTCCGGCACACGCGTCGGCGCGGAGCGTCGGGAGGCCGGTCCGCGGATGCGGGTCGCGCGAGCCCGGCACGAAGTCGGCGGCGGCGCCGGGCGGATCCGACGGTGACGCGGACGGGCGACCGGAGTAGCGTCCGGAGCGGAGCGGGCGCGACGGTGCGGCCGCGGGACGGAGGACGGCGATGATCCGGAGCGAGAGGGCCTTCAGCGGCTTCAGCGTGGACGACGTGGAAGCGGCGCGGGCCTTCTACGGCGGAGTGCTCGGGCTCGAGGTCGCGCTGAACGCGATGGGGATCCTCGACATCCGGCTGCCGGGCGGAGGCCGCGCGATCGCGTACCCGAAGCCGGACCACGAGCCGGCGTCGTTCACGATCCTGAACTTCTCGGTGGAGGACGTCGACGCGGCGGTCGCCGAGCTGCACGCGGCAGGCGTCACCACGGCGATCTACGACGACCCGTCGCTGCCGACCGATGAGGGCGGAGTGATGCGCGGCCACGGGCCGACGATCTGCTGGTTCCGCGATCCGGCGGGCAACGTGCTGAGCGTGATCGAGGGCGACTGAGGTCTCGGCCCGCGCACTGTCAGCCGCGGGAAGCACGTCCGCGACCCGTGTTAACGACGAAAGCCGGCCCCTCTCAGGACCGGCTTTCGCTTTCTTGTTGCGGGGGCAGGATTTGAACCTACGACCTCTGGGTTATGAGCCCAGCGAGCTACCGAACTGCTCCACCCCGCGGCACAAGAAGAGACATTACACGCGTTCCGGCGCCGGTGCAAATCGACGCGGCGGTGGGAGTGGGCTCCGGTCTCAGGCGGGCTTGGCGGCGCGCAGCACGGCGCTCCCGTCCACGCTCAGCCCGACCGCCGTCAGGGCGGCTGCGAGCTCGGACGAGGTGCGCGACCAGGTGCGGACGTCGGCGCCGACGGGAGCGGACGACGACGGGGCGACGAGCACCGCTCCGCCGGGGGCGACGAACCACTCCACCAGCCGCGCCCACTCCTCCAGGTCGGGGAGCCACGAGACGACGCCGGCGCTGCAGAGCACGACGTCGAACGAGTCGGGCTCCGGCAGCATGTGCCGCAGCTCGTAGAGGTTCGCGCAGACGAAGCGGGCGGAGCCGGCGAGGTCCCTGTCCGCGGCGGCGGCGCGTGCTCGGCGCACCGCGGGCATCGAGAAGTCGACACCCACCACGCGGGCGCCGCACTCGGCGAGCTCGAGCGCGTCGAGCCCGTCGCCCGAGCCGAGCTGGAGGATCCTCGGCCCGGGGTCGAGGAGCGCCGCGGTGACGAGCTCCGGGTGGAGCGCACCCTCGCCGGTGCGCTCCTCCCAGTACGTGCGGTTCAGCTCGAGCCACTCCCCCGAGCGGAGGTGCTCGCCGCGGTCGACCTGCACCATGCGGGCTACTGGCCGCCCTCGGCCTGCAGCGCCCGCGAGAGCGCCTCGGTCAGCTGCTCGTCCGCCGCCGCGAAGGCGGTGAGGTCGCCCGCCTTGAGGGCGTTCTCGCGAGCCGTGAGTGCGTCCCGCGCGTCGTTCAGCGCCTGCTGCAGCGCCGTCTGGTCGCCCGTGGCCGGCGTGGAGCCGGTGCCGCCGGTCGTGCCGCCCGAGGTGCCGGTGCCGGCGTCCGGAGTCGTCGGCGTGCCGGTGTCGCCCGCGTCGGCTCCCGAGTCGCCGCCGAAGAGGCTGTCGAGGGCCGCGTCGAGGGTGTCCTCGAAGGCGATGTCGTCACCGAACGCGACCAGCACCTTCTGCAGGAGCGGGAAGCTCGTGTCTCCGTTGGAGCGCACGTAGATCGGCTGGACGTAGAGCAGGCCGCCGCCGACCGGCAGCGTGAGCAGGTTGCCCCTCGTGACGGTGGTGTCGCCGCGGGAGAGGATGTTCAGCTCGTTCGCGACCGTCGGGTCGGTGGTGAACGCGTTCTGCACCTGGCCGGGGCCGGGCACAGTGTCGTCCTTCGGCAGCTCGAGCAGGCGGAGCGTGCCGTAGCCGTCGGCCACGGAGCCCGCCGTCGAGCCGGCGTCGGAGTCGGCCACGAGGTAGCCGGTCAGCACGTTGCGGCTGGCCTGCGCGCCCTGGACGCTCGCCGGGATGTACGTCGAGTAGAGCGAGTACGACGGCACGTCCTGATCCGGCGTCTGCAGCGTCAGGTAGTACGGAGGCTGCAGGCTGGTGCCGGTCGCGGCGGCCGTGGTCGCGGCTCCGCTCGTCGGGTCGTTCGGCGTCGCCCAGGCGTCCTCGCGGGAGTAGAAGGAGCCCGCGTCGGTGACGTGGTAGGTGCCGAGGACCGCGCGCTGGACCTTGAAGAGGTCCTCCGGGTACCGGACATGGCTGAGCAGCTCACCCGACATGTCGCTCACGGGCTTCACCGTGGTCGGGAAGATCTTCTGCCAGGTCTGCAGGATCGGGTCCTCGGTGTCCCACGCGTAGAGCGTGACGCTGCCGTCGTACGCGTCGACGGTCGCCTTCACCGAGTTGCGGATGTAGTTGACGTCGTCGGTCGGGAACTGCTGCTGCGTGTTCGTGTCGGCGATCGCCTGCGAGAGGCTCTGCACCTCCGAGTACGGGTAGTCGGCCGAGGTGGTGTACCCGTCGACGACCCACTTCACGCGGCCGTCGACGACGGTCGGGTAGGCGTCGGAGTCGAGCTTGAGGTACGGCGCGACCTTCTGGACGCGCTGCACGGGATCGCGGTCGTAGAGGATCTGCGAGTCGTCGTTCACGCCGTCCGACAGGAAGATCTGCTCGGACTGGAACTTGATCGCGTAGACGAGCTTCTTGAAGACGTTGTCGAGAGCGGGGCCGCCCTCGCCGTCGAAGGTCGTGTAGGTCTGCTGCGCGCCGTCGGTGCCCGAGGGGTAGTCGAGCTCGATGTCGCGCGAGTCGTTGCCGCCCACGATCGAGTACGGCGGGGAGTTCTCGCCGAAGTAGATCCGCGGCTCGTAGTCGCCGAGGTCGCCCGTCGTCGGGACACCGGACTCGATGAACACCGGCTCTCCGTCGGCCGAGCGCTGGTTGCCGTACGCGGCGACCAGGCCGTAGCCGTGGGTGTAGACCAGCGTCTGGTTGTACCAGGTCTGGTTGGTGCCGAGGCCGTTGAGGTTCAGCTCGCGGACGCCGACCACGGCGTCCTGCGTCGATCCGTCGATGGAGTAGCGGTCGACGTCGAGCGCGTTCTGCGTGTCGCCGAACTTGTAGTACTGGCGGAACTGCTGCAGCTGCGAGAACGCGTCGGTGACGACGGCGGGGTCGAGGATGCGGATGTTCGCGGTGGTCTCGGCGTCCGAGCGCAGGGCGCCCGGCTCCGCGTCGGTGGTCGCGTCGTAGGGGATGACGTCGACGTCGCTGACGCCGTAGGCCTGGCGCGTCATGTCGATGTTGTTCTGGATGAAGGGCTGCTCGAGCGTGCGCTCGTTGGGCTCGACCTGGAACTTCTGCACGATCCACGGGTAGAGGGAGCCGACGAGCAGGCTCGACACGATCAGCAGCGCGGTGCCGATGACCGGGAAGCGCCAGCGGCCGATGAAGGCGGTGACGACGAAGAGGATCGCGACCAGCGCCGCGATGCCGGCCAGGATCTGCAGGCCCGGGATCGTCGCGTTGACGGTGGAGTAGGTGGCGCCGGTGATGCGGGGCCCCTGCTGCGCGAGCGTCGCGTACTGGTCGAGCCAGAGGCTGACCGCCTGCACGGCGAGGTAGAGGGCGGCGATGACCGCCAGCTGGATGCGCGAGGCCTTCGAGATGCGGATCTCGCGGCCGTTCACCCGGATCGCTCCGTAGAGGTAGCCGGTGGCGAGGGTCGCGAACGCCGAGATCAGCAGGACCGCCGACGCGAAGCCGACGATGCTCTGGTAGAAGGGCAGCTCGAAGAGGTAGAACGACGTGTCGAGGCCGAACTGCGGATCCGTGGTGCCCGAGGGCGTGCGGTTCCAGAAGGTGAGGCTCGTCTGCCAGCGGGTGGCGGAGGAGACGCCGGCGAAGAGGCCGAGCACCGCTGGGATCCCGAAGGTGGCCAGGCGCCGCAGCGGCTCCACGACCTGCTGGTAGCGGTCGATCTGCGAGTTGAGCTTCGCGTAGACCGGCCGGAGGCGGTAAGCCAGCATCAGGCTGATGAACACCGGCACCGCCATGGCGACGAAGCCGATGACGAAGAGACCGCCCGCCGCCGCCCACTGCGTCGTGAGCACGGAGAGGAAGCCGAGCTGGTCGTACCAGAGGATGTCGGTGTACAGACCGGCGAAGACGAAGAACGCCACCACCAGGACGGCCACCACCACGACAGTGACGGCGAGGACGCTCCGTCTCTTCCGCGGCGGGGTTTCGGTTGCTGTGGAACTCACGTGAGGGCCTCTTGCTGTCGAGATGTGAGGGGAGGCCACCCATGCTATGCGACGGCTGTCCGGCTCACCTGGGCGTCGACCCGGGGTCGGCGGGCGGGATCAGTCGAGGGGAGAGGCGGTGCTGCAGTCCGGCAGCCCGGAGGTGTCGCCCGCGGCGATGCCCTTCAGGGCGGCGAGGGCGTCGTCGAGGGTCGAGACCGCGAGCACGTCGAGCCCGTCGGGGACGTGGCCGACGACCTCGTTGCAGTTGGTCGCGGGGGCGAGGAAGTACTCGGCTCCGGCGCCCTCCGCCCCGTAGAGCTTCTGGCGGATCCCGCCGATGGCGCCGACCTCGCCGGCCGCGTCGATCGTGCCGGTCCCGGCGACGCTCCGCCCGCCGTTGAGCTCGCCCTCGGTGAGCTTGTCGATGATCCCGAGGGCGAACATCATGCCCGCGCTCGGCCCGCCCACGTCGTCCAGCTGGATGTCGACCTCGAACGGGAAGTCGAAGGCCGCTCCGGGGAGGACGCCGATGACGGCGGCGCCGTTCGAGTCGCGCGGCGTGACCTCCACCTCCTGCCGGACGCCCTCGCGCTCGATGCTGACCTGCACCGGGGAGCCGGTGCCGAGGGTCTGCAGGGTCGCGCGCAGGGCGGTCGCGTCGGCGACCGGGGTGCCCGCGACCGCGAGGATCTCGTCCCCCGCCTCCAGGACGCCCTCGGCCGGGGAGCCCTCGGGCACCTGCACGACCGAGACGCGCTGCTCGACGGGGTAGCCGAGCTCGGTGAGCGCGGCGGCGATCGCCTCCTGCTGGGAGTCGGTCATCTCGGCCTGGTTCGCCTCGTCGCGCTCCTCGACCGTGGAGGAGGGAGGGAAGATCGCGTCGACCGGGACGACCGCCTTGGTCCTGTCGAACCAGGCGCTCGCGACCTCGACCCAGGTGGGCAGGCTCTGCGGGTTGCCGACGACCGACACGGTGAGCATGTCGAGCGTGCCGGCCGTGGGATAGGTGGTGCGGTCCGGGATCGAGATGAGGGGCACGTCCTTGCTGCTGCCCAGGGTGTCGAACACGGGGCCGGGCTGCTCGATCACGTAGGGGGCGGGCGCGACGCCCAGACCGACCACGACGGCGACACCCGAGAGGAGGACGACCGGTCCGACCCACGGGCGGCGCGGGGAGGAGGAGGGGCGCGGGTCGTCGGAGAACAGCGACACGGGGGCCTTTCTGGCAACGGGTGGAGCGGCTCCGCCGGGATGTTCGCGGCGGGCGGAAGCGGGCTGGGCCCGAGCGGTGCTCTGCACGCCGAGGCCCCGGGCGCTCGGGCTAACGTAGCTTGCACGACTGGGAGTCGCGCCGGAACCGGCGCCCTGTGCAGGGCCGCGGAGGCGGTGCGGCGACCGGATTCACGTGAGCGACGGAGGGCTGATCCCGATGGCCGATGGCGACAGTGCGGACCGAGCGGGCGGCGGCTCCGAGGACGAGTTCCGGGAGATGCTGCGGCAGTTCCTCTCGGGGAACGGCCCGGTCGACCCCTCGCAGCTCGCCGGAGCGGCGGGACTGCCGAACGACCCGGTGGCCCTGCAGAACCTGCTCTCGCAGCTGCAGAGCGCGATGCAGCAGAACGGCGACGGCGGCGTCAACTGGACGCTCTCGCTCGAGCAGGCGAAGCAGCTCGCGCGCGCCGAGTCCGCGCCGGTGTCCGACTCCGTGCGGGCTCCGATCGACGCGGCCTTCGGCGTCGCCGCGCTCTGGCTCGACGAGGTCGCGTACGTCTCCGAGCTGAGCCGCACGCCGCGCTCGATCAGCCGCCTCGAGTGGATCTCCCTGACGATGCCGGTCTGGACCCAGCTCGCCGAGCCGGTGGCGCTGAGCATCTCGGACGCGCTGACCCGCGTGCTCCGCGAGCAGGCCCCGGAGGAGATGCAGGCGATGATCGCCGGTGCCGAGGGCATGATGCGCGGGATCGGCGGCACCCTGTTCGCCCTGCAGCTGGGCCAGGTCGTCGGGCAGCTCGCCGCCGAGGTCGTCTCGGGCGGCGACATCGGCATCCCGCTGCTGGAGGAGAACGACGCGGCGATCCTGCCGCAGAACGTCGCCGCGTTCGGCGAGGGCCTCGACATCCCGCTGGACCAGGTGCGGCTGTACCTGGCGGTCCGCGAGCTCGCGCACGCCCGCCTCTTCCGGCACGGCAAGTGGCTCCGTCTCGCCCTCATCTCGCAGATCACCGACTTCGCGCGCGGGATCAGCATCGACACCACCCGCCTCGAGGAGCTGGCTGAGGGCTTCGACCCGTCGAACCCCGAGGAGCTCCGCGACGCGATGACCTCCGGCGCGCTCATCCCGCCGAAGACGGAGGAGCAGCTCGCCGCGCACGGCCGCCTCGAGACCGTCCTCGCCCTCATCGAGGGGTGGGTCGACGTCGTCACCGCGGCGGCGACCACCCGCCTGCCCAGCGCCGGGGCGATCGCCGAGACGGTCCGCCGCCGCCGCGCCTCCGGAGGCCCGGCCGAGTCCGCCTTCGCGACCCTCGTCGGCCTGGAGCTGCGCCCGCGCCGCCTCCGCGAGGCCGCCGCGATGTGGCAGGCCGTGACCGACGCCGTCGGGCCCGAGGCCCGCGACTCCCTCTGGTCGCACCCCGACCTGCTCCCCGGCTCGGAGGACCTGGACGACCCGAGCGCGCTCGTCGCCCGGCTCACGGCCGAGGCCCGCGGCGAGACCCCGGAGCCCGACGAGATGGACCGCGCGCTGGAGGACCTGCTGAACGGCACGATGCCGCGCGAGGGCGACGGCGCCTCCGGAGACGCTCCGGACACGACCGACGACGCCGGCTCGCCGGACGACGACGACCGCGGCTCCTCCCCCACGGGCGACCGCCCCGTCTGACCCCCCGTCCGGCGCCCGCCTGTGGACAACTCGCGCGGCGCCGGGCCGGTCTCGGCCATGATCGCCGGATGGTGCTCCGGCTCGATCCCCGACTCCCCCTGCTCTGGCGCTCCGCGACCGCGGTGCAGCTCGGCCTCGACCGGCCGCACGCGGTCCTGGACGGCGTCGGCTACCCGGAGGAGCTGCTGCTCGACGCCCTCCGCGTGGGCACCAGCGCCGGCACCGTCCGCCTGATCGCGGCGCGCGCCGGAGCGAGCGAGGCGCGTGTCGACGAGGTGCTCGAGGCGCTCCGGCCGGTCCTGCTGCGCAGCGTCGAGCCCGGCCCTCCCCCGGCACCGCGGGTCGTCGTCGAGGGGACGGGCGCGGCACCGGACGCACTGCGCACGCTGCTCCGGAGCGAGGGCTGCTCGTTGCTCACCGACGACGGGACGCCGGACCTCGCCGTGCTGATCGCCGACTTCGCGGTCGCCCCCGCCCGCGCCGCGCACTGGCTCGCGGCCGATGTGCCGCACCTGGCGGTGGTGTTCGGCGACGAATCGGTGCGCGTCGGACCCCTGGTGGAGCCGGGGTCCGGACCGTGCCTGCACTGCGCCGAGCGGGACCGGATGGACCTCGACCCGGATCGCGCGCGCCTCGTGATCCAGGTGCTCGGCCGCTCAGCCCCCACCCGCACGCCGCTCGCGAGCGCGGCGATCGCCGTGGCGGCCGCCGACGCCGTGCTGCGGCGGCTCCTCGCCGGCTGGCGAGGGCTCCGCGCGGCCGAGCGGGTCTACAGCGACGCCTCCGGAGCGTTCACCGTGCGGGAGCGGGAGCCGCACCCCGAGTGCGCGTGCCGAGCTCTTCGAGGAAGCGCGACGGCTCCCTCCGCGTGACGCGGCCGACCGTCGAGCGCGCCCACGAGAGGCGCAGGCGCCGGCGGGCCCGGGTGATGCCGACGTAGAGGAGGCGCCGCTCCTCGTCGATCGCCTCGAGGCCGGCGGCGTACGAGATCGGCAGCAGGCCCTCGGCGAGCCCCATCAGGTGCACCGACTCCCACTCGAGACCCTTCGCCGAGTGCAGCGTGGCGAGGGTGACCGCGCCGCGGTCCGGCTCGTGGTGCACCTGCTGGCGTGCGATCAGGTCGTCGGTGAACTGGCGGAAGGTCCATCCGGCAGGGGCCTCGTCGACGAGGCGGGCCAGCGTGTCCAGCGACTCCCACCGGTCGCGCACCGCACCGGGCGCCGACGGGGGCTCGGCGCTCCAGCCGAGCGAGCGGAGGACGTCGCTCACCGACTTGAACAGCGGCTCGCCGCTGATCGACACGGACGCCGCTCGCAGCTGCATCACGGCCTGCTTCACCTCGGGCAGGTCGAAGAAGCGCTTGCCGCCGCGCATGTGCGCGCTCACTCCACGCTCGTGCAGGGCGTGCTCGATGACCGCCGACTGGCTGTTGGTGCGGAAGAGGACCGCGATGTCGGAGGGGCGCACCCCCGCCTCGATGTCGGCCGCGACCCGCGCCGCGATCCCGCGCGCCTCCGCGATGTCGTCCGGGTAGGCGTCGATCGCGGGCTCCGGCGCCTCGGCGGCGGCGACGGCGTGGAGCGAGAGGGCGCCGGGCCTGCCCCGCATGAGGCGGTTCGCGGTCTGCACGATCGGCACGGCCGAGCGGTAGTTCTCCTCCAGGCGCACCACGGTGGCGGCCGGCCAGCGGGACGGGAAGTCGAGGAGGTAGTCGGCCCGCGCACCCGCGAAGGAGTAGATGGTCTGGCTGGCGTCGCCGACGACGCAGAGGTCGCTCCGGTCGCCGAGCCAGAGCTCCAGGAGCCGCTGCTGCAGCGGCGAGACGTCCTGGTACTCGTCGACGACGAAGAAGCGGTACTGCTCGCGCACCTGCATCGCCATCGCAGGCTCGGACTCGAGCATCCCGGCGGTCACGAGCAGGACGTCCTCGAAGTCGATCTGGCGGCGCTGGTCCTTCAGCCCCTCGTACTCGTCCACGAGCGCGACCGTCTGCTCCAGGGTGAGCCGTCCGGGCAGGGGGCGCGTGCGGGCGGCGACGGCGTACTGCTCGAGCGAGAGGGCGGACACCTTCCGCCACTCGATCTCGGCCGAGAGGTCGCGGAGCGTCGCCGTGTCGAGCTTCAGGCGGAGCCGCTCGGCCGCGTGCCCGAGCAGGCGCGCCTTGCCGTCGAGCAGCTGGGGCATCGTGCCCCCCACCAGCTGCGGCCAGAAGTAGCCGAGCTGCGAGAGGGCGGCGGCGTGGAAGGTGCGGGCCTGGACGCCCCCGGCGCCGAGCACCCGCAGGCGCGAGCGCAGCTCGGCCGCGGCGCGGCTCGTGAAGGTCAGGGCCATGACGCGACCGGGCGTGTAGACGCCGGTCGCCACTCCGTGCGCGATGCGGTGCGTGATCGTCCGGGTCTTGCCGGTGCCCGCTCCCGCGAGGACGCAGACCGGCCCCAGCAGCGCCTCCGCAGCCTCGCGCTGCCCCTCGTCGAGTCCGTCGAGCAGGGTCACGCGATCGGGCCGTTCTCCAGCTCGCCTCCGTACCAGTCCTCGATCATCGCGCGGGCGATGGACGAGCGGCCGGGCAGCAGCACGGACTCGAGCGAGTCGTGCAGCTGCTGCCGGGTGAACCAGCGCAGCTCGACGATCTCCTCGCCGTCCGGGAGCAGATCCTCCGGGGACTGGTCCTCGGCGAGGCGGGCGGTGAAGCCGACCATGAGGGAGGCGGGGAAGGGCCAGGGCTGCGAGCCGAGGTACTGCGGGTCGACGACGCGCATGCCCGACTCCTCGCCGATCTCGCGGATGACGGCGGCCTCGAGCGACTCGCCCGGCTCGACGAAGCCGGCGAGCAGGGAGAAGCGGCCGGTGCCCCACATCGCGTTCGAGCCGAGGAGGAGGCGGTCGTCCGCGTCGAGGACGCAGACGATGATCGCCGGATCCGTGCGCGGGAAGACCTGGCTGCCGTCGGTGGGCGAGCGGCGGACCCAGCCGCCCTGCTCGACGACGGTCGGGTCGCCGTTGCGGGGCGAGTAGCCGTGCGAGGCGTGCCAGTTCGCGATGGCGAGAGCCTCGGTGAACAGGCCCGCGTCGCGGTCGCTCAGGCGCTCGGCGATCGGGCGCAGGCCGCTCCACCGCTCCTCGTCGGGCTCGAGCTCGGCGGCGGCCGCGTCGGTGAGGACGGTCGCGATGACGGGGGTTCCGACCGGCTCGCCGGGGGCCTCGGCGAGCGTGCGGCCGAGGTAGATCCGGAGGGTGCCGGCGGTCACGTCCTCGGGGCGGCGCAGGAGGAGGCGGTCGGCCTCGACCAGGGTCCGGTCGTGGTGCAGGACGAGCACGCGGGTGGCGGGATCGGCGAGCAGCTCGTCGAAGAGCGCGGGCCGCGAGCGTCCGACGCCGTCGCGGTCGGCCGCCTGTCGCGAGAGCGGGAGGCGATCGGCGAAGGGCAGTGACATCCGGGGCTCATTTCGTGACGGGGGCCGCGAGGACCGCTGTCGCGGGCCTTCGACGGCATCGGCGGGACAGCGCGTGGCGGCGGGCCGGCCGGGCACGAGCCGCCTACCCTGGAAACCATGGCCAGATCCCATCTCACTCTAGCCGCGCTGGCCACCTCGGCCGTCGAGGGCCTCGACGTCCGCTCCGCGCGCCCCTTCACCTCCTCGACGCACGGCGACTTCGACTCCGCCCTGCTGACGACGCGCGAGGGCGCCCGCCTCGTCGTGCGCGTGCCCACGTCCGCGCTCGCGGAGCAGGAGCAGCTCGGCGACCTCGTCGCGCTCCGGGCGCTGACCGCCGGCATCCGCAGCCGCCTGCCCTTCGATCTGCAGGAGAGCGTCGGGCAGACGCCGTTCGACGGCACCCGCGCGGTCGTCTACGAGTACCTCGAGGGAGATCGCGTCCTCATCGACGACGTGGCCGCGCAGAGCGGGCTCGCGGACTCGATCGGCCGGGCCGTCGGGGCGATCCACTCGCTCCCGGTGTCGTTCGTCCAGGAGGCGGGCCTGCCGATCGCGACCGCGCGCGACAGCGTGAACGAGACGGTCGCGGTGATCGAGCGCGCGGCCGACACCGGCCACGTCCCGGCGGCGCTCGTCGCGCGCTGGGAGTCGGCCTCCTCCGACGAGGCGCTCTGGCAGTTCGACCCGACCGTGGTGAACGGCTCGATGACCGCCGACTCCTTCCTCCGCTCGGGCGACGTCGTCGCGGCCGTGCTCGGCTGGGCGGCGCTGCGGGTCGGCGACCCGGCGCGCGACCTGCACTGGCTGCTGAGCGCCCCGGGCTCGGAGACGGCGCTCTCCGCCTACTCCCGGATGCGCGCGGGAGCAGTGGACCGCACGATCCGCCAGCGCGCCCAGCTCTACGCCGAGCTCGAGCTCGCCCGCTGGCTGCTGCACGGCACCGAGACCGACGACTCCGCCATCGTGGACGACGCGGTCGCCATGCTGGACACGCTTGTGGACAGCGTGCTCGGCGACCTCTCCGCGCCCCTCTCGACCGACACCGGCCCGGTGCTGGAGGTCTCGGAGGTCGAGGAGCTGCTCAACCGCACGCCGGGAGCCCGCACGGGCTCCTCCGCTCACGGCCGCGGGCTCGCGCCCGTCGCCGAGGAGAGCGACTCCGCGAGCTCGCGCTCGGAGTAGAACCGCTCGGGCCGCAGCACGAGGTCGTCGGCGACGAAGTAGAACACGGCGTCGACGCTCTCGAGCGGCACCCCCCGCCAGCGCGAGTAGGCGAGCCGGTACAGCGCGAGCTGGAACTGCTTGAGCTCGAGGTCGGCGGCGTCCTTCGGCGCCCGCCCGGTCTTCCAGTCGACGATCTGCACGCCGTCCTCCGTCGGGTACACCGCGTCGAGCTTGCAGACGACGACGTGGCCTGCGAGCTGGAGGTGGATCTCGATCTCGACCGCCTCCGGGCGCCGGTCGGCCCACTCCGAGCGCTCGAAGGTGGCGATCAGGGCGTCGAGCCGCTCCTGCTCGACGCTCGCGGGGCCGGCGTCGTCGAGCTCGTCGGGGAAGGTGTCGACCGCCTCCGCCCCGCCCTGGACGCCGAAGCGGTTCTCGACCCAGGAGTGGAAGGTCGTGCCGAGCCGGGTCTGCCGGTAGGGGCGCTCCGGCATCGGCCGGCGCAGCTGCGCCGCGACCTCGTCCGGCGTGCTGACGATGTCCTTGAACCGGGAGGCGGGGATGCGGGTGGGCAGCGGCGTGCGCTCGCCCCCGGCCAGCCGCACCGCCCGCTCGGCGAGCAGCAGGCGGATGTCGTCGCCGCGCGCTCCGAGCAGAGCGGGCTCGGCGCTGCGGACCCGGGCGGCGGCGGCGCGGACCCGGTCGCCGCGGGAGCCGAGCGGATCGTGGGGCCAGCGGAACGTGCGCGGGGCCCGCTCGAGCGGGTTCTCCTCGTTCGCGGGCTCGGTCGGCAGCGGCGCGATCGTGCCGGCCTCCTCGAGGTCGCGGAGGAAGACGCCCGGTCCGCGCGGCTTGGCCTGGCCTGCCCACCACGAGCCGCTGAGCAGGAGGTGGTGACGCGCCCGCGTGACGGCCACGTAGGCGAGACGCCGCTCCTCCGCCTCGTTGCGCTCGCGGAGGGTGTCGCCGAACGCTCCGATCGCGTCGACGACCTCCTTCTGCGTGCTGCAGCCGCGCCAGGCGAGATCGGGGAGCTCGGCGGCGTCGCCGCGGAACGCGTAGGGCATCGCGCCCAGTCTGACCCACCCGCGGAAGCCCTCGACCGGCGTGCCGGGGAGCTCGCCGTCGACCATCCGCGGGACGGCGACGAGGTCCCACTCCAGACCCTTGGAGCCGTGGATCGTCAGCAGCTGCACCGTCCCCGGTTCCGGGTCCTCCGGTCGCGGGGCCAGGCCGTCGCGCTTGTCCGCGAGGACGAGCCAGCGGAGGAATCCGCGGAGAGAGGAGCCGGTGCCGGCGCCGCGGTCGTCCGTCTGCAGGTACCCGGCCACCGCCTCCCGGAAGGCCTCGAGGTTGGCGCGGCCGTCCCCGCGCGACTCGTTCGCCTCGACCTCGATGTCCAGGCCCAGCTCCTGCTCGACCAGGGTGACGAAGTCGAGGAGGTCGAGCCCGGCCCGGGCGCGCAGCCGGGCGAACAGGGTGCCCGCCTCGTGCAGGCGCCGCAGGCCCTCGGCGCTGAACCCGCCGAGCGCGGAGTGGTCGATCCGCCCGTCGTCGCCGGGGCGGCGCGCCGCGATGAAGTCGAGGGCCTCGACGATCGAGCCGCCCTCGCCCTCGGTGACGGACGCGCGCATCCGCTCGCGCACCTCCTCCGGGAGCAGCCGGTGCGCGTGGTCGCGCGCCGCGAGCCACGAGGCGAGGTCGCGCAGCGCCTTGAGGTCGCGGACGCCCAGACGCCAGCGGGCGCCGGCCAGGAGGCGCACGAGCTCGCTGCCGGCGGCCGGGTCCTCGACCACGGTGAGCGCGGCGACGAGGTCGGCGATCTCGGGCTGCCGCAGCAGGCCCCCGATGCCGAGGATGTGGTACCGGACGCCGTGCTTCGCCAGCGCGGCGGCGAAGCGGTCCATGTGCGCGCGCACCCGGAAGAGCACCGCGGCCGACGGCGGCTCGGCGTTCTCGCGCAGGCGCCTGGCGAACCAGGCGGCGACGTCGTCCGCCTCCTCCTCGATCGTCTCGGGGAAGGTGAGCTCGACCGGGTGCTCGGAGGCCTGAGGACCCGCGCTCAGCGTGTCGACCGCGACCGCGCTGCCCGCCGACAGCGGCTCCACGATCGCGTTCGCGGCGGTCAGCACGCGGCGGCCGTTGCGCCAGCTCGTGCTGAGGGAGAAGCGGCCCGCTCCCCCGAAATCGGTGCCGAAGCGGCCGAGCCCCTCGGCGCTCGCACCGCGCCAGCCGTAGATCGACTGGTGCGGGTCGCCCACCGCCATCACTCCCTGCCCGGCGAAGAGCCGCGAGAGGAGGCGGGTCTGCAGCACGGAGGTGTCCTGGTACTCGTCGAGGAGCACCACCCGGTACCTCGCGCGGTGCTCGTCCACGATCCGCGGCACCCTGTCGACGATCCGCAGCGCGAGGGCCACCTGGTCCGAGAACTCGACGAAGCCGCGCTCGGCCTTCGCCTCCTGGAACCGCTCGGCGAGCGCCGTCAGCACCGGCAGCGCGCCCACGGCCTGCAGCGCCTTCTCGAGCTCGCGGTAGAGCCCCGAGCCGCTGCCTCCACGCGGGAGCTCGCCCAGGCGGAGGAAGTCCTCGGCGAACGCGGCGACCGCGGCCGGATCGGCGAGGTTGTCGGCGAGGTCGTGCGCGAGCGAGACGACGAGGTCGGTCAGCCGGTCGATGCCCGCCTCCACCTCGAGGATGCGCGGATCGGCCGTGTCGGCCACGACTCCCCGCGCGAGATGCCAGGCGGAGGCCTCGGAGAGCACGGTCGCGTCCCCCTCGCGGCCGATCAGGGCCGCGTTGTCGCGGAAGATCGTGTTCGCGAAGGCGTTGTAGGTCGAGACGGTGGCGGCCTCGAACGGGTCGGGCGCCGACTGCCCGGGCGCGAGCGGGAGCAGGCCCGCCGCGCCGAGCTGGTCGATCCTCCGCCCGATGCGCTCGCCGAGCTCGGCCGCCGCCTTACGGGTGAAGGTGAGGCCGAGCACCTCCGACGGCGCCGCGTGGCCGTTCGCGAGGAGCCAGAGGACGCGGTTGGCCATCGTCTCGGTCTTGCCGCTGCCGGCACCGGCGACCACCAGGGCAGGCTCGAGCGGCGCCTCGATGACAGCGCGCTGCTCGGCGGTGGGCGGGCGCAGGTCGAGGCGCTCGGCGATGGTCAGGGCGTCGATCACGGCAGCTCCTCCTCGAGGACGGCGGAGGGGTCGGGGTCGGCGGGGCCGGAAGGATCGGCCGGCGCATCGGGACCCGGCTCCTCGGAGTCCTCCAGGTCCTCTGTCTCGTCGACCTCGTCGATCGCCAGGAGTCCGTCCCCCGGGACCTCGGGCACCGCGTGGATGCGGTACCGCAGGGCGTCGCCGGGGGAGAACGGGGTCGCGTCGAGCAGGCCCGAGAAGCCCGCCGCCGCCATGCCCAGGGCCGCGGCGCGGACGCGATCGCGCAGCCGCTCCAGCTCCTCCTCGCCGAAGCGCTCCTGGACCACCTCGCGGTACGGCTTCCCGCGCACGCCCGTCGCCACGAAGAGCAGCTTCGCGCCTCCCCCGTCGGCCGGGTCGGCCGCCTCGATCGCCCCTTCGGCGACGGCGAGCTGATAGCTGCCCAGCTGCGCGTGCTCGGCGATGTCGTCCTTGCGGGGGGTGCTGCGGCCCGTCTTGAGATCGACGATCGTGACGGAGCCGTCGGCCGCGCGCTCGACGCGGTCGATCGAGCCCCGCACCCGGGCGGGCGGGACGTCGAGCTCGAACTGCTGCTCGCGGCCGAGCACCACGCCTCCCCCGCGCTCGAAGTCGGCGAGGTAGCCCGCGAGGCCGTCGATCAGCCGCCGTGTGACGCGCTTCTGCCGCTCCCCCAGCCAGGGCGACTCGAAGACCAGCTCGGGCCACCGCGACTCGAGAGCCGCCCACAGCTCCTGCGGATCGGGCCGCTCGGCGTTCTCGAGGACCCAGTGCACGAGGGTGCCGACCCCCATCGCCGTGCTCGTCGTGGAGCCGGAGACGGCGTCGACGAACCAGTCCAGAGGGGACCGCTCGAAGGCCTCGAGCCGGCTCGGCGAGACGGAGACGGGCCGCTCGGGGTCGCCGACGTCGAAGAGCGGCTCCGTGGTCGAGGGCTCGAGCACCCCGGACCAGGAGGAGGGGTCGGCGCCGGGGACCTCCGCGAGCGCCAGGGCGCTGAGCCCTCGGATGGCGGCGGGAGCCTCGGTCGAGTCCGGTGTGGTGGCGGTCCGGCGCAGCGCCGCCACCGCCCCGCGCAGCGTGAGCGGCACCGCGGAGGCCGGATCGAGCCGCGGCGCGTCCGGCGGGGTGAGCCGGAAGAAGAGGGAGGGCGTCTCGTCCTCGCCCGCGACGGCGCTGAGCACCAGCTGCCGCCGGGCGCGCGAGGCGGCCAGGGCGAACATCCGGAGCTCGTCGTCGAGAGTGGCCTTGCGGGCGTCGAGCGGCAGTCCGCCCTCGCCGCGGGCGTGCCGCAGCAGGCCGTCCGGATCGAGCAGCGAGCCGCGCTGGCGGAGGTTGGGCCAGACGCCGTCCTGCAGCCGCGCCACCACCACGACGTCGAACTCGAGGCCGACGACGGAGGAGGGCGTGCCGATCAGGACCGCGTCCTCGACGGAGCGCGGAGCGAGCGTGTCCTCGGGGACCTCCGCCTCGAGGATCTCGGTGACGAAGCCGATCGCGGAGTGCCCGGTCGCCCGCTCCACGAACCGGCGCGCGGCGCTGAAGAGGGCGACCACGCCGTCGAGGTTGCGGTTGGCCTCGGCGGCGGTCAGGCCGGTGCCGAGGGCGAGCTCGCGCCAGGAGGACGCGACGCGGCTGGACTCCCACGCCGACCACAGGAGCTCCTCGATCGAGCCCCCCTCCTCGTGCAGGCGGCGGACCCGGTCGATCGTCACGGCCAGCCGCTCGGCCTGCCGGGCGGGAGCGGAGTCGATGGTCGCGAATCGGCCGGGCGCGGCGAGGGCCTCGACCAGCAGCGGGTCGCTCGCGCGGATGCCGCCGCCGGCCAGCTCCTCCGCCCGGAGTGCGAGCCGGAGCCTGCGCAGCCCCAGCCGGTCGACCCCGCCGAAAGGGCCGAGCAGCAGCTCCGCCGCGAGTTCCGCATCGAGGGGCCGCTCGCCGATCGCGACGCCGACCAGCACGAGCAGCGCCCGGGCCGCGTGATCGTCGCGCAGCGCCCGTCCGGCGAGCACGGAGCGGGTCGGCACCTCCGCCACCGCGAGCGCCTTCACCAGCGGCTGGACCGCGGCTCCGGAGCGGACGACGACCGCCATCCGCCGCCACGGCACTCCGTCGCGCAGCCGCCGCTCGCGCAGCAGCCGCGCCACCGTCGCCGCCTCCCGCGCCGCCGTCGGGGCGTGCAGCACCAGGACGGGCGCCGGGCCCGCCTCGGGGGCCGGAGCCGCGACCGCCGCCCGCTGCCGGCCGGCCGCCGCGGTGCCGATCCGCTCGGTGGCCGCCGACACGACCGCCCGCAGCGCGGCCGAGTGGCGGTGCACGCGCGCGAGCACCAGAGTCTCGACGTCGGACGCGCCGATGCTCGCGGCGAACCGGCCGAGCGTGTCGGAGGCCGCGCCGCGGTAGGCGCTGGTCGCCACGTCCGGGTCGCCCAGCGCGATCACGGTCACCCCGCGCTCCGTCAGCGCCCGCAGCAGCACGAGCGTCGACTCGCTCGCCTCCTGGAGGTCGTCGACGACGACGAGACGCAGCGCGTCGATCCGCTCGCCGCCCTCGCCCGCGCGGATCGCCTCGGCCGCGTAGGCCGCGAACTCCGCCGCGTCCAGGCGGGTCCCCGCCTGGGGCGCCATCCACTCGACCACCTCGCGCAGCTCGTCGAGCACGTCGGCCGCCGCGCTCCACTCGCCGCGCTCGGCGTCGACCCCGAGGGCGCGGATCGCGTCCGAGTCGAGCCCGTGCTCGGTCGCCCGCATCCCGAACTCGCGGAGCTCGGTCCGGAAGGTCCGCAGCCGCAGCACCTCGGGGCTGAACTCCTCCGGCCACCGCGGGCCGGTCCCCTCCTCGAGGTGGCCCTCGACGAGCTCCGAGAGGAGGGCGTCCTGCTCGCCGCCGGTCAGGAGGGTCGGCCGCTCGAGGCCGCGCTCCTTAGCGGAGGAGGTGACCGCCTCGAACGCGAGCGAGGTCGCGGTCCGGGCGAGCGGGCCCCGGGTCGGCACTCCCAGCCGCAGGGCGAGCACGTCGCGCAGGGCGGTGGCGGCGGTGCGGCTGGCCGCGAGCACCACGACCGACTCGGGCGGGTACCCCCGCTCGAGGACGCGCTCGGCGACCAGCTCGACGACCGTCGTGGTCTTGCCCGTCCCCGGCGCCCCGAGCACGGCGGCGCTGCGGCCCTCGGGCAGCGCGAGCACCGCGCGCTGGGAGTCGTCCAGCACGACCGCGGGCTCGCCCGGGAGCGCCTCGCCGACGGAGGCTGCGGTGGAGGGAGCGGGGGTCGCGGGAGCGGTCACACGACCACGGTAGCCACCGGGTCCGACACTCCCGCCCGTCCCCGCCGGGAGCCCCGGCCGCCCGCTCCGCTCACCGCGAAACCGGCGCGGTCGTCCGAGCGCGGTCCCGTATCCTGACACCCTCGTCCCCTCCCGAAAGGCACTGCTGGTGGAAATCCGTATTGGAATGGTCAACACCCCGCGCGAGCTCAACTTCGAGTCGTCGATGTCCGTGACCGAGGTCGAGAAGACGGTGACCACCGCTCTCGAGGCCGGCACCGCCGTCCTCCGCCTCCGCGACGAGAAGGGCAAGATCTACATCGTCCCGACCGCCACCATCGCCTTCGTCGAGGTCGGCTCCGAGGAGTCGCGCCGCGTCGGCTTCGTCGCCTAGAGCGTCCCGGGCGGACACGTCGTGGAGCTCCTCTTCATCACCCTGTTCGGGGTCCTGATCGGTCTCGCCGCGCGCTACGGGCTGCCGCACCGGCACCTGCACGGCTCCGTGCTGGTCCCGGCGATCGGCGGCCTCGTCGCCGCAGTCGTCTGGGTCGCACTGACCTGGGCGGGCCTGCCGTGGGACGGCGGCCTGATCTGGGTCCTGTCCCTCGTCGCGACCGCCGTGGTCGTCGTCCCGGTCGGCCTCTCGCTCGGGCGCAGCCGCGCCCGCCGCGACGAGGCCTCCCTGCAGGCGATGCTCTCGGGACGCGTCGCCCCCTGATCCGAGCCGGAGGCGCGGGAGTCCTCGGACTTCCGCGCCTCCGTCGTTCCGGATTCCGGGGCAGTGCGACGCCGGGAACCGTCAGGCCGTGAGCCCCAGCGCGTCCATCCGGCGCGTGTGCGAGGCGATGAGCTCGGTGAACACCGGCTCGATCCGCGACTCGTCGGAGTCGTGGTTGCCCGAGCCCATCAGCGCGGAGCGCGCCACGAGGAGGGTGTCGCCCACCAGGCGGCGGCCCCAGACGGCCAGGCGCGAGCCCAGGCGCCCGTCCGCGGCGATCTCGCGGCGGAGGATCGCGATCACGCCGTCGACGCCCGTGTCCGCGCCGAGCGTCTGCGCGATGCGCGGCCCCACGTCGGTGGGCAGCCCGCCGGTGAGGCGGATGAAGAAGTCGTCGAGCAGGCCCGCCGTGATGTACGCCGAGAGCAGCGTCTCGTGGAGGTCCGCGCCGCGGGTGAGCCGCTCGAAGGTGTCGATCGCTGGGCGGAACGGCGCCATGGCCTCGCCGGGCTCCACGTCGCGGCGGCGCAGCTCGGCGACGACGGCGTGGTGCTTCGCGAGCGCCGTGCCGGCGGCGGAGGAGATGGCCTCCTTGTCCGCGAGGTCGTCGGTCTCGGCGACGGCGCGCGCCAGCACCTCGAACACCGCGAGCTGGAGGTAGGCGACCTGGCCGAGGTAGGGCAGCACCTCGGGGGTGAGGTCGGCGAGGTCGACGCGGTCGCGCTTCTGGCTCGACTCCCCGCGGGGCGTCAGGCGGGGCACCTCGAGCAGGGGACGTCGACGTCGGAACCAGGCAGCCATTTCCTCAGCATAGGGCGCCGGAGGAGCGGGGTTCCGGGGCCGGCGGGGCCGGGAGCAGTAGACTCGCCGGGATGTCACCGGCGCTGGATCGGTGACCCTGCGCCCGGAGTCGTACAGGGGCGTAGACCGTTCGACACGACAGGCGCTTCACTCCGTGACTTTCTCCGATCTGAACATCGACGACGACATCGTCGCCGCACTCGCCGCCAAGGGCATCCTCGAGCCGTTCCCCATCCAGGAGCAGACGATCCCCCTGGCCCTGCAGAAGCAGGACATCATCGGCCAGGCCAAGACCGGCACCGGCAAGACCTTCGGCTTCGGCCTCCCCCTCATCCAGGCCCTCGGCACCGACCCGGAGCCGGGCGTCAAGGCGCTCATCGTCGTCCCGACCCGCGAGCTCGCCGTGCAGGTCACCGAGGACATCGAGCTGGCCGCCTCCAACCGGCCGACCAAGATCGTCTCGATCTACGGCGGCAAGGCCTACGAGGGCCAGATCGAGCAGCTGAAGGCCGGCGCGCAGATCGTCGTCGGCACGCCCGGCCGGCTCCTCGACCTCGCCGGGCAGCGCCTGCTCTCGCTCGCCAACGTGCAGGTGATGGTCCTCGACGAGGCCGACAAGATGCTCGACCTGGGCTTCCTCTCGGACATCGAGAAGCTGTTCGCGCAGACGCCGCCCACCCGCCACACCATGCTCTTCTCGGCGACGATGCCGGGCGCGATCGTCGCGCTCGCGCGCCGCTTCATGAACAAGCCCATCCACATCCGCGCGACCGACCCCGACGAGGGCATCACGCAGGCGAACATCAAGCACATCGTCTACCGGGCGCACTCGCTCGACAAGGACGAGGTCATCGCGCGCATCCTGCAGTCCGAGGGCCGCGGCAAGACCGTCATCTTCACCCGCACGAAGCGCGCCGCCGCCCGCATCGTCGAGGAGCTCAACGACCGCGGCTTCAACGCGGCGGCTGTGCACGGAGACCTCAACCAGGAGCAGCGCGAGCGCGCGATGGCGGCGTTCAAGGCCGGCAAGAAGGACATCCTGATCGCCACCGACGTCGCCGCGCGCGGCATCGACGTGAACGACGTCACCCACGTGATCAACCACACGATCCCGGACGACGACCAGACCTACCTGCACCGCGTCGGCCGCACCGGGCGCGCGGGCAAGACCGGCATCGCGGTGACCTTCGTCGACTGGGAGGACCTGCACAAATGGGCCCTCATCAACCGGGCGCTGGAGTTCGGCCAGCCCGACCCGGTCGAGACCTACTCGTCGTCGCCGCACCTCTACACCGACCTCGACATCCCCGCGGGAACCAAGGGACGGCTGAAGCCGACCCCGATCCCCGCCGAGGCGAAGGCCGACGCGCGCCCGGACCGGGGCGAGCGCTCCGACCGCGGCGAGCGCTCCGAGCGGGGCGACCGGCCGCCGCGTCGCCGCACCCGCTCCGACTCCGCCGACTCGACCGCTCCGCAGCAGACCGGCCCCGCTCCCTCGAGCGAGAGCAAGGAGCACCACGACGGCAACAGCGAGCCGCGCCGCCGCACCCGGTCGCGCCGCCGCTCCCCGCGCCCCGACGCGCAGGCCTGAGCCTCCGCGCCCCGAGCCCGTCCCCCCGCGATCCGTCGCGGGAGGGCGGGCTCTCGGCGTCTCAGCGGCTCTCCCGCGACTCAGCGGGGTCCCCACGCGACTCAGCGGCTCTCCGCCCCTCAGCGGTCACGGTGATCCGGCGGCTCTCCGCCTGTCAGCGGCTCTCCGCGACTCAGCGGGCGGAGGAGCGGATCGAGTCGACGGTCGCGCGCGCAGTCGTGTTCTCGCCCAGGCGGTTGGGCTTGCCCGTGCCGTGGTAGTCGCTCGAGCCCGTGGTGACGAGCGAGTACTGCTCGGCGAGCTCGCGCAGGCGGCGCTTGCCGTCGGCCGTGTTCTCGCGGTGCTCGACCTCGAGGCCGAACAGGCCGGCGTCGACGAGCTGCGGGAGGATCGACTCGACCGCGATCCCGCGGGCGCTCGCGGCCGGGTGCGCGATGACCGGGACCCCGCCCGCCGCGCGGACCAGGCGCACGGCGTCGACCGGGTCGGGCGCGTAGTGCGGGCGGTAGTAGCCGCCGCGCCAGTCGAGGATCCCCGCGAAGGCCGCGGAGCGGTCGGTGGCCAGGCCGCGGGCGACGAGCGCGTCGGCGATGTGCGGACGCCCGATGGTCGTGCCCGGGCTGGTCTGGGCGAGGACGTCGTCCCAGGTGAGGTCGTAGTCGGCCGCGATCGCGGTGACGATCGCCTCCGCGCGGTGCGTGCGGGCCGAGCGGATGCGCGCGGTCTCGGCCACGAGCCCCGGATCCGCCGGATCGACGAGGTACGCGAGGACGTGGACGCTGGCCCAGCCGACGCGGGAGGAGAGCTCCATGCCGGGCAGCAGGTCGATGCCCGCCTCCTCGGCCGCGGCGAGCGCCTCGGCCCAGCCGCCGGTCGTGTCGTGGTCGGTGAGCGCCACTCCGGCGAGCCCGGCCGCGGCCGCGGCCCGCACCAGGACGGCCGGAGCCTCGGTGCCGTCGGAGACGACGGAGTGGGTGTGGAGGTCGTAACGGCCCCCGTCGACATGCATGCGCTCATCGTAGACGCGCCGCCTGCGAGCCCTCCGATGCCCTAGTAGCCTGGGCGGCGATGGGGACGAGACTGGTGAAGACCGCGGTGGCGGTGATCGTGGCGATCGCTCTGCTGGTGGTCGCGGCGCCCGGCTTCTTCGGGATCGCCCGGGAGGCCCCCTTCGCCCAGCTGGTGCCGTTCCGGCTCGCGACGGGCGCGGCGGCCGTCGGGCTCGCCGCTGTCCTGGTCGTGATCGCGGTCCTCGTCGCTCCGGTCAGGCGCCTCGCGCTGGCCCTCGCGGCGCTCGGCGTCGTCTTCGCGCTCGTGCTCGCGGGAGTGCAGGGAGCGCGGGGCTACGACTCCGCCGCTCCGCGCGCCCACCGCCTCGCCGACGTGCGCCTCGCGACCTGGAACGTGCTGCACGACGGCGTGCCCGTCGACACGATCGCCTCGCTCGCCCGGGAGAGCGCGGTCGACGGCATCGCCCTCCTCGAGGTCTCGCAGACGCACGCGCAGGACGTCGTGAACGCGCTCAGCGCCCAGGGGATGTCGATGACCCTCCACTACGCCGGGTCGGGCGCCGACGACGGGGCGGCCCTGCTGCTCTCCCCCTCGCTCGGCGGCTACAGCGTCGACACCGCCGCGGTCGTCACCGGATCGACACCGTCCCTCGTCGCACGCCCCGACACTCCCGAGCGCCCCGTCCTCGCCGCGGTGCACACCATGGCGCCGATCCCCTCGCGCCTCGCGGAGTGGCGGAGCGATCTGCTCTCGGTCTCCGCGCTCTGCTCCGCGGAGGAGGACGTCGTGGTCCTCGGCGATCTGAACTCCACGGTCGACCACTGGACCGGGCTGCCGGGCTCGGCCACGCTGGGCGGCTGCCGCGACGCGGGGACCGTCGCGGGCGGCGCCGCCCTGGGCACCTGGCCGTCCTCGGTCCCGCCCGCGCTCGGCGCCCCGATCGACCACGTCCTCTTCTCCGGACGCTGGGAGGTCTCGGGCTACCAGGTCGTCGACGACCGCGACGACGCCGGGAGCGACCACCGGCCGCTGGTCGTCCAGCTCTCGGTCCGCGGGATGGTGAAGGACGCGTCCTGACGTTCCTCCCCGACGCCGACTCCCCGTCCTCCTCCCCCGCCCGGCCCGTGGCGGCCCCCGCGGCCGTGCGGAGGAGGACAATGGGAGTCATGACGAACACGGAGGAGCGGACCGCCGCTCAGACGCCCGACCCCGCCGCCGCCCCGCGCCCCCGCGTCACCGCGATCGCGGCCGACTACGACCTCACCTGGGACGACGTCCTCGCCCAGACCAGCCCGGGCACGAC